>NZ_JBMOWQ010000140.1:0-72921 GCF_049310485.1 Pseudomonas sp. GZD-209 | reverse complement strand
CTGACCCGCGTCTGCTCCGAAGTTTTCGGTTCGGCCGTCGTTGAGTTCGACAAGATCGACTCGGCTCCGGAAGAAAAAGCTCGCGGTATCACCATCAACACCGCGCACGTCGAGTACAACTCGAACATTCGTCACTACGCTCACGTTGACTGCCCAGGTCACGCTGACTACGTGAAGAACATGATCACCGGTGCTGCCCAGATGGACGGCGCGATCCTGGTTTGCTCGGCCGCCGATGGTCCGATGCCACAAACCCGTGAGCACATCCTGCTGTCCCGTCAGGTTGGCGTTCCGTACATCGTGGTCTTCCTGAACAAGGCTGACCTGGTAGACGACGCTGAGCTGCTGGAACTGGTCGAGATGGAAGTTCGCGACCTGCTGTCCACCTACGACTTCCCAGGCGACGACACCCCGATCATCATCGGTTCGGCTCGTATGGCCCTGGAAGGCAAAGACGACAACGAGATGGGCACCACTGCCGTCAAGAAGCTGGTTGAAACTCTGGACAGCTACATCCCAGAGCCAGAGCGCGCTATCGACAAGCCGTTCCTGATGCCAATCGAAGACGTGTTCTCGATCTCCGGTCGCGGTACCGTTGTTACCGGCCGTATCGAGCGCGGTATCGTCAAGGTCCAGGATCCTCTGGAAATCGTTGGTCTGCGTGACACCACCACCACCACCTGCACCGGCGTTGAGATGTTCCGCAAGCTGCTGGACGAAGGTCGTGCTGGCGAGAACTGCGGCGTCCTGCTGCGTGGTACCAAGCGTGACGACGTTGAGCGTGGCCAGGTTCTGGTCAAGCCAGGTTCGGTCAAGCCGCACACCAAGTTCACCGCAGAAGTCTACGTTCTGTCGAAGGAAGAAGGCGGTCGTCACACTCCGTTCTTCAAAGGCTACCGTCCTCAGTTCTACTTCCGTACTACTGACGTAACCGGTAACTGCCAGCTGCCAGAAGGCGTTGAGATGGTAATGCCAGGTGACAACATCCAGATGGAAGTCACCCTGATCAAGACCATCGCAATGGAAGACGGTCTGCGCTTCGCCATCCGTGAAGGCGGTCGTACCGTCGGCGCCGGCGTCGTAGCAAAAATTATCGAATAAGTAGTTGATTTACTTGATCAGGCCGGTATAATGGCCGGCCTGATACAGCGTTACAGGTCAGTAGCTCAATTGGCAGAGCGACGGTCTCCAAAACCGTAGGTTGGGGGTTCGATTCCCTCCTGACCTGCCATTCACCTCGGTGTGATGGCTTTCTTCTTACAGGATCCTCCTCGATGACCCCCAAAACTGAAGCCCAAGAATCGCGTTTTGATCTGTTCAAGTGGCTGGCTGTAGTGGCTTTGGTGGTTGTTGCTGTCGTGGGTAATCAGTATTACTCGGCATCCCCGATCCTGTATCGCGTTCTCGCACTTCTTGCTCTGGCTGCGGCTGCTGGCTTTGTTGCCCTGCAGACTGCGAAGGGTAAGTCGTTTTTTGCGTTGGCGAAGGAAGCTCGTACCGAGATCCGTAAAGTCGTGTGGCCGACCCGCCAAGAAACCACTCAGACCACGCTCATCGTAGTGGCTGTTGTTCTGGTTATGGCACTGCTGCTGTGGGGTCTAGACTCCCTGCTCGGCTGGGCGGTCTCCTTGATTGTTGGCTAAGGGTGTCCCGTGGCTAAGCGTTGGTACGTAGTGCATGCTTACTCGGGTTACGAGAAGCATGTGATGCGCTCCCTGGTAGAGCGCGTCAAGCTGGCTGGCATGGAAGACGAGTTCGGCGAGATCCTGGTCCCGACCGAAGAAGTCGTCGAGATGCGCAACGGCCAGAAGCGCAAGAGTGAGCGCAAATTCTTCCCTGGCTATGTATTGGTCCAGATGGAGATGAACGAAGGGACTTGGCACCTTGTCAAGGATACCCCTCGCGTCATGGGTTTCATTGGTGGTACCGCAGACAAGCCTGCGCCGATCACTGATAAAGAGGCTGAAGCCATCCTGCGTCGCGTAGCCGACGGCAGTGATAAGCCGAAGCCGAAGACGCTGTTCGAGCCGGGTGAAGTGGTTCGCGTCATTGACGGGCCGTTCGCCGACTTCAATGGCAGTGTCGAAGAGGTTAACTACGAAAAGAGCCGTCTGCAGGTTGCAGTGCTCATTTTCGGTCGCTCTACTCCGGTGGAGCTCGAGTTCAGCCAGGTCGAGAAGGTCTAGCCGAACGAAGCATCCCATACCCCGCAGCCCTATGTGCTGCGGGGTTTTGTCGTCACTGGGATAAAACGCAAGTCATCCGGGGAGCCATCTGGCGTTCGTACCCGATATTGGAGTAGCTCATGGCTAAGAAGATTCAGGCTTACATCAAGCTGCAAGTAAAGGCCGGCCAGGCCAACCCTAGCCCACCCGTTGGTCCAGCACTGGGTCAACACGGTGTGAACATCATGGAATTCTGCAAGGCCTTCAACGCCCGTACTCAGGGTCAAGAAGCCGGCCTGCCGACTCCTGTGATCATCACTGTTTACAGTGACCGTAGCTTCACCTTCGAAACCAAGAGCACCCCTGCCTCGGTTCTGCTGAAGAAAGCTGCTGGCCTGACCAGCGGTTCGGCTCGCCCGAACACCGTCAAAGTCGGTACCGTGACCCGCGCTCAGCTGGAAGATATCGCCAAGGCTAAACAGGCTGATCTGACCGCTGCTGACCTGGACGCTGCTGTACGCACCATCGCTGGCTCTGCCCGCAGCATGGGCCTGAACGTGGAGGGTGTGTAATGGCTAAGCTGACCAAGCGCCAAAAGGCAATCGCCGAGAAAATCGAAGCAGGCAAGGCCTACAACTTCGAAGAAGCCGCAGCTCTGCTGGCTTCGCTGCCGAACGCCAAATTCGTCGAGTCGTACGACATCGCCGTAAACCTCGGTGTTGACCCGCGTAAATCCGACCAGGTCGTACGTAGCGCTACCGTGCTGCCACACGGCACTGGCAAGACCGTACGCGTTGCCGTCTTCACCCAGGGTCCAGCTGCTGAGGCCGCTCTGGCTGCCGGCGCTGACCGTGTAGGTATGGACGACCTGGCTGCCGAAATGAAAGCCGGCGACCTGAACTACGACGTCGTTATCGCATCGCCTGATGCCATGCGCGTTGTGGGCCAGCTGGGTCAGGTTCTGGGTCCTCGCGGCCTGATGCCTAACCCGAAAGTCGGTACCGTTTCGCCAGACGTAGCCACTGCCGTGAAAAACGCCAAGGCTGGTCAGGTTCGCTACCGCACCGACAAAAACGGTATCATCCACACCTCCGTTGGCAAAGTCGGCTTCGAAGCTGGCAAGCTGAAGGAAAACGTTGAAGCCCTGATCGCTGATCTGAAGCGTATCAAGCCAGCTTCCTCGAAAGGTATTTACGTCAAGCGCGTTACCCTGAGCACCACCATGGGCCCAGGTCTGATCATCGATCAGAGCTCGCTGAGCGTGTAAGACAATGTTGGCGGGTGTCATGCCCGCCAACAGCAAAAATTGGGGTCCCTGCCTGGCGGGGGCTATCCAAGACCGTAGGCGGCGCAAGCCTTAAACAACCAGCCTACGCAGATGGTGCTCCCGGTTCCTTACCGAATCAGACACCAAAACGACATCCGGCTTCGGCCAGATGAAACGGTAACAAGCAGGAGTTTTACCCGTGGCAATTAAACTCGAAGACAAGAAGGCCATCGTCGCTGAAGTCAACGAGGCTGCCAAAGTCGCTCTGTCCGCTGTCGTGGCTGATGCCCGTGGTGTGACTGTAGGCGCAATGACCGGACTCCGTAAAGAGGCTCGTGAAGCTGGCGTATACGTACGTGTCGTACGTAACACCCTGCTCAAGCGCGCTGTTGCTGACACTGAATTCAGTGTCCTCAACGACGCCTTCACTGGCCCTACCCTGATCGCTTTCTCCAACGAACACCCGGGCGCTGCTGCCCGTCTGTTCAAAGAGTTCGCCAAGGGTCAGAGCAAGTTCGAGATCAAGGCAGCTGCGTTTGACGGCAAGTTCATTGCAGCGAACCAGATCGACGTGTTGGCTACCCTGCCGACCCGCGACGAGGCCATCGCGAAGCTGATGAGCGTGATCCAAGGCGCTACCAGCAAGCTGGCCCGCACCCTGGCAGCTATTCGCGACCAGAAAGAAGCAACCGCCGCCTAAGGCGCGCGAAACTCTTTCGAATCATACGTTTAATTTGATAGCTGCTTAGGCTGTCACCCCAATACAGGATTTAAGTCATGTCCCTGACTAACGAGCAAATCATCGAAGCAATCGGCCAGAAAACCGTTCTGGAAGTTGTTGAGCTGATCAAAGCAATGGAAGAAACCTTCGGCGTTACCGCTGCTGTTGCCGCTGCTGGCCCAGCTGCTGCTGCTGCCGTTGTTGAAGAGCAGACCGAGTTCAACGTTGTTCTGGTTGAAGCCGGCGACAAGAAAGTGAACGTCATTAAAGCCGTTCGCGAGCTGACCGGTCTGGGCCTGAAAGAAGCCAAAGAGAAAGTCGATGGCGCTCCTCAGGTTGTAGCTGAAGGCGTTTCGAAAGAAGCCGCTGAAGACGCTAAGAAGAAGCTGGAAGAAGCAGGCGCCAAAGTCGAGCTGAAGTAATTTCGACTGTGCGATGCCAGCCCGAGCGTTAAGCGAAGGGCTGATGGCTGGTGGCTTATGCCACCGGCCTTTTTCCGTTATTGGTGGCCGATCAGGTCGGCCCCGATAACGAGCGGTAACCACCATGAGGGTGGCGCAAACCAAAGGGTTTGCACGATTTTCTGGCTGCTCCCGCCGGGAGATGCCAAACAAGCAGGTGACCAAGCTGGGGAATGCTGATGGCTTACTCATACACTGAGAAAAAACGTATCCGCAAGGACTTTAGCAAGTTGCCGGACGTCATGGACGTGCCTTACCTCCTGGCAATCCAGCTGGATTCGTATCGCGAATTCCTGCAGGCAGGAGCATCCAAGGACCAGTTCCGCGACATCGGCCTGCATGCGGCCTTCAAATCGGTATTCCCGATCATCAGCTACTCCGGCAATGCTGCCCTGGAGTACGTCGGCTACCGCCTGGGTGAGCCGGCCTTCGATGTGAAGGAATGTGTCCTGCGCGGTGTGACCTTCGCGGTCCCGCTGCGGGTGAAGGTGCGCCTGATCATCTTCGACAAGGAATCGTCGAACAAAGCGATCAAGGACATCAAAGAGCAAGAAGTCTACATGGGTGAAATCCCCCTGATGACTGAGAACGGTACCTTCGTTATCAACGGTACCGAGCGTGTGATCGTGTCCCAGCTGCACCGTTCGCCGGGTGTGTTCTTCGACCACGACCGTGGCAAGACCCACAGCTCGGGCAAGCTGCTGTACTCCGCACGCATTATCCCTTACCGCGGTTCGTGGCTGGACTTCGAGTTCGACCCGAAGGACTGCGTGTTCGTCCGTATCGACCGTCGCCGCAAACTGCCGGCCTCGGTACTGCTGCGCGCCCTGGGTTACAGCACCGAAGAGGTTCTGAACACCTTCTACACCACCAACGTGTTCCACGTTTCCGGCGAAAAACTGAGCCTGGAACTGGTACCTCAGCGTCTGCGTGGTGAAGTCGCGGTCATGGACATCCATGACGAGTCCGGCAAGGTCATCGTCGAGCAGGGTCGTCGTATCACTGCGCGCCACATCAACCAGCTGGAAAAGGCTGGCGTGAAACAGCTGGACGTGCCGCTGGAGTACATGCTGGGCCGTACCACCGCCAAGGCGATCGTGCACCCCGCTACCGGCGAGATCCTGGCCGAGTGCAACACCGAGCTGACCACCGACCTGCTGGTCAAGGTCGCCAAGGCTCAGGTCGTTCGCATCGAGACGCTGTACACGAACGACATCGACTGCGGTCCGTTCATTTCGGACACCCTGAAGATCGACACCACCAGCAACCAACTGGAAGCGCTGGTCGAGATCTACCGCATGATGCGCCCAGGCGAGCCGCCAACCAAGGACGCCGCCGAGACCCTGTTCAACAACCTGTTCTTCAGCGCCGAGCGTTACGACCTGTCCGCCGTTGGCCGCATGAAGTTCAACCGTCGTATCGGTCGTACCGAGATCGAAGGTTCGGGCGTGCTGAGCAAGGAAGATATCGTCGAGGTTCTCAAGACCCTGGTCGACATCCGTAACGGCAAAGGCATCGTCGACGACATCGACCACCTGGGTAACCGTCGCGTCCGTTGCGTCGGCGAGATGGCCGAGAACCAGTTCCGCGTTGGCCTGGTGCGCGTAGAGCGTGCGGTCAAAGAGCGTCTGTCGATGGCTGAAAGCGAAGGCCTGATGCCGCAAGACCTGATCAACGCCAAGCCGGTTGCGGCGGCGGTGAAAGAGTTCTTCGGTTCCAGCCAGCTCTCGCAGTTCATGGACCAGAACAACCCGCTCTCCGAGATCACCCACAAGCGCCGTGTCTCTGCACTCGGCCCTGGCGGTCTGACCCGTGAGCGCGCCGGCTTCGAAGTCCGTGACGTACACCCGACCCACTACGGCCGTGTGTGCCCGATCGAAACGCCGGAAGGCCCGAACATCGGTCTGATCAACTCCCTGGCGGCCTACGCCCGCACCAACCAGTACGGCTTCCTGGAAAGCCCGTACCGCGTGGTGAAAGAGGGTGTGGTCAGCGACGACATCGTGTTCCTGTCCGCGATCGAAGAAGCCGATCACGTCATTGCCCAGGCTTCGGCCGCAATGAACGAGAAGAAGCAGCTGATCGACGAGCTGGTAGCTGTTCGTCACCTGAACGAATTCACCGTCAAGGCGCCGGAAGACGTCACCCTGATGGACGTTTCGCCGAAGCAGGTAGTTTCGGTTGCTGCGTCGCTGATTCCGTTCCTCGAGCACGACGACGCCAACCGTGCGTTGATGGGTTCGAACATGCAGCGTCAGGCTGTACCTACTCTGCGCGCCGACAAGCCGCTGGTCGGTACCGGCATGGAGCGCAACGTTGCCCGTGACTCCGGCGTCTGCGTCGTGGCCCGTCGTGGCGGCGTGATCGACTCCGTCGATGCCAGCCGCATCGTGGTACGTGTTGCCGATGACGAAGTAGAAACCGGTGAAGCCGGTGTCGACATCTACAACCTGACCAAATACACCCGTTCCAACCAGAACACCTGCATCAACCAGCGTCCGCTGGTGAGCAAGGGTGACGTGGTCAAGCGCAACGACATCATGGCCGACGGCCCGTCCACCGACATGGGTGAACTGGCGCTGGGTCAGAACATGCGCATCGCGTTCATGGCCTGGAACGGTTTCAACTTCGAAGACTCCATCTGTCTGTCGGAGCGCGTGGTTCAGGAAGACCGCTTCACCACGATCCACATCCAGGAACTGACCTGTGTGGCCCGTGACACCAAGCTTGGCCCAGAGGAAATCACCGCGGACATCCCGAACGTGGGTGAAGCTGCGCTGAACAAGCTGGACGAAGCCGGTATCGTCTACGTAGGTGCCGAAGTCGGCGCTGGCGACATCCTGGTCGGCAAGGTCACTCCGAAAGGCGAGACCCAGCTGACGCCAGAAGAAAAACTGCTGCGTGCGATCTTCGGTGAGAAGGCCAGCGACGTCAAAGACACCTCCCTGCGCGTGCCGACCGGCACCAAGGGTACCGTCATCGACGTCCAGGTCTTCACCCGTGATGGCGTTGAGCGCGACAGCCGCGCCCTGTCCATCGAGAAGATGCAGCTGGACGAGATCCGCAAGGACCTGAACGAAGAGTTCCGCATCGTCGAAGGCGCAACCTTCGAGCGTCTGCGTTCCGCGCTGAACGGCCAGGTGGTTGACGGTGGTGCGGGCCTGAAGAAAGGCACCGTGATCACTGACGACGTACTGAACGGTCTGGAGCACGGCCAGTGGTTCAAACTGCGCATGGCCGAAGATGCACTGAACGAGCAGCTGGAAAAGGCTCAGCAGTACATCGTCGACCGCCGCCGTCTGCTGGACGACAAGTTCGAAGACAAGAAGCGCAAGCTGCAGCAGGGCGATGACCTGGCTCCGGGCGTACTGAAGATCGTCAAGGTCTACCTGGCAATCCGTCGTCGCATCCAGCCGGGCGACAAGATGGCCGGTCGTCACGGTAACAAAGGTGTGGTCTCGGTGATCATGCCGGTCGAAGACATGCCGCACGACGCCAACGGTACGCCGGTCGACGTCGTACTGAACCCGCTGGGCGTACCTTCGCGTATGAACGTCGGTCAGATCCTTGAAACCCACCTGGGCCTCGCGGCCAAAGGCCTGGGCGAGAAGATCGATCGCATGATCGAAGAGCAGCGCAAGGCCGCTGAGCTGCGTGGTTTCCTCACCGAGATCTACAACGAGATCGGTGGTCGTCAGGAGAACCTGGACGAGTTCACCGACGAAGAGATCCTCGCCCTGGCGCACAACTTGAAGAAGGGCGTGCCAATGGCCACTCCAGTCTTCGACGGTGCCAAGGAGAGCGAGATCAAGGCCATGCTGAAACTGGCAGACCTGCCAGAAAGCGGCCAGATGGTGCTGTTCGATGGCCGTACCGGCAACAAGTTCGAGCGTTCTGTGACCGTCGGTTACATGTACATGCTCAAGCTGAACCACTTGGTGGACGACAAGATGCACGCGCGTTCCACTGGTTCTTACAGCCTGGTTACCCAGCAGCCGCTGGGTGGTAAGGCGCAGTTCGGTGGTCAGCGTTTCGGGGAGATGGAAGTGTGGGCGCTGGAAGCATACGGCGCGGCATACACCCTGCAAGAAATGCTCACAGTGAAGTCGGACGACGTGAACGGCCGTACCAAGATGTACAAGAACATCGTGGATGGCGATCACCGTATGGAGCCGGGCATGCCCGAGTCCTTCAACGTGTTGATCAAAGAGATCCGTTCGCTCGGTATCGACATCGATCTGGAAACCGAATAACACGTGACGCGAAGGGGAGTGCGGCAGCTGCTGCCCACTCCCTGCTCCGCCAGGAGGAAAGGCCTTGAAAGACCTACTGAATTTGCTGAAAAACCAGGGTCAAGTCGAAGAGTTCGACGCCATCCGTATCGGTCTGGCGTCGCCTGAAATGATCCGTTCGTGGTCGTTCGGTGAAGTCAAAAAGCCCGAGACCATCAACTACCGTACGTTCAAACCTGAGCGTGACGGCCTGTTCTGCGCCAAGATCTTTGGCCCAGTCAAGGACTACGAGTGCCTGTGCGGCAAGTACAAGCGCCTGAAGCACCGCGGTGTGATCTGCGAGAAGTGCGGCGTTGAAGTCGCCCTGGCCAAGGTTCGTCGTGAGCGCATGGCGCACATCGAGCTGGCCTCGCCGGTTGCCCACATCTGGTTCCTGAAGTCGCTGCCGTCCCGTATCGGCCTGCTGATGGACATGACCCTGCGTGACATCGAACGCGTGCTCTACTTCGAGAGCTACGTCGTGATCGACCCGGGCATGACCACCCTCGAGAAGGGTCAGCTGCTCAACGACGAACAGTACTTCGAGGCGCTGGAAGAGTTCGGTGACGATTTCGACGCCCGCATGGGTGCCGAGGCTGTCCGCGAGCTGCTGCACGCTATCGACCTGGAGCACGAGATTGGCCGCCTGCGCGAAGAAATTCCGCAAACCAACTCGGAAACCAAGATCAAGAAGCTGTCCAAGCGCCTGAAGCTGATGGAAGCTTTCCAGGGCTCGGGCAACCTGCCTGAGTGGATGGTCCTGACCGTCCTGCCAGTCCTGCCGCCGGACCTGCGTCCGCTGGTACCGCTGGATGGCGGCCGCTTCGCGACCTCCGACCTGAACGACCTGTATCGTCGGGTGATCAACCGTAACAACCGTCTGAAGCGCCTGCTCGATCTGTCGGCGCCGGACATCATCGTGCGCAACGAAAAGCGCATGCTGCAGGAAGCGGTCGACGCCCTGCTCGACAACGGCCGTCGCGGTCGCGCCATCACTGGCTCGAACAAGCGTCCGCTGAAGTCGCTGGCCGACATGATCAAAGGTAAGCAAGGTCGCTTCCGTCAGAACTTGCTCGGTAAGCGCGTGGACTACTCCGGTCGTTCGGTAATTACCGTAGGCCCGACCCTGCGCCTGCACCAGTGCGGTCTGCCGAAGAAGATGGCCCTCGAGCTGTTCAAGCCGTTCATTTTCGGCAAGCTGGAAATGCGTGGTCTGGCGACCACCATCAAGGCCGCCAAGAAGATGGTCGAGCGCGAGCTGCCAGAGGTGTGGGACGTTCTCGCCGAAGTGATTCGCGAACACCCCGTACTGCTCAACCGTGCACCGACCCTTCACCGTCTGGGTATCCAGGCCTTTGAACCGGTACTGATCGAAGGTAAGGCTATTCAGCTGCACCCGCTGGTCTGTGCCGCGTACAACGCCGACTTCGACGGTGACCAGATGGCCGTTCACGTGCCGCTGACGCTGGAAGCCCAGCTCGAAGCGCGCGCGCTGATGATGTCGACCAACAACATTCTGTCGCCAGCCAACGGTGAGCCAATCATCGTTCCGTCGCAGGACGTTGTACTGGGTCTGTACTACATGACCCGTGAAGCCATCAACGCCAAGGGCGAAGGTCGCGTATTTGCCGACCTGCAGGAAGTCGACCGCGTATTCCGCGCCGGCGAAGCTGCCCTGCACGCGAAAATCAAGGTTCGTATCAACGAAACCGTGAAAGACCGTGATGGCAGCGTTACCAAGAACACCCGCATCGTCGACACCACCGTCGGCCGTGCGCTGCTGTTCCAGGTTGTACCGGCAGGTCTGCCGTACGACGTGGTCAACCAGCCGATGAAGAAAAAGGCGATCTCCAAACTGATCAACCAGTGCTACCGCGTGGTTGGTCTGAAAGAGACCGTCATCTTCGCTGACCAGCTGATGTACACCGGTTTCGCCTACTCCACCATCTCTGGCGTGTCCATTGGTGTGAACGACTTTGTCATCCCTGATGAGAAAGCGCGCATCATCAACAGCGCTACCGATGAAGTGAAGGAAATCGAGAGCCAGTACGCCTCCGGCCTGGTAACCCAGGGCGAGAAGTACAACAAGGTCATCGACTTGTGGTCGAAGGCGAACGACGAAGTGTCCAAGGCGATGATGGCCAACCTCTCGAAAGAGAAGGTCATCGACCGCGAAGGCAAGGAAGTCGAGCAAGAGTCCTTCAACTCGATGTACATGATGGCTGACTCCGGTGCCCGTGGTTCCGCGGCCCAGATCCGTCAGCTGGCCGGTATGCGTGGCCTGATGGCCAAGCCGGACGGCTCGATCATCGAGACGCCGATCACCGCGAACTTCCGTGAAGGTCTGAGCGTACTTCAGTACTTCATCTCGACTCACGGTGCTCGTAAGGGTCTGGCGGATACCGCCTTGAAGACTGCTAACTCCGGTTACCTGACCCGTCGTCTGGTAGACGTGGCGCAAGACTTGGTCGTGACCGAGATCGATTGCGGCACCGAACAGGGCCTGCTGATGACCCCGCACATCGAAGGCGGCGACGTTGTCGAGCCGCTGGGTGAGCGCGTACTGGGTCGTGTCATCGCCCGTGACGTGTTCAAGCCAGGTACCGAGGACGTCATCGTTCCTGCCGGCACCCTGGTCGACGAGCAGTGGGTCGAGTTCATCGAGCTGAACAGCATCGACGAAGTGATCGTGCGTTCGCCGATCAGCTGCGAAACCCGCTACGGCATCTGCGCCAAGTGCTACGGTCGCGACCTGGCTCGCGGTCACCAGGTGAACATCGGTGAAGCTGTCGGCGTTATCGCTGCACAGTCGATCGGTGAGCCGGGTACCCAGCTGACCATGCGTACGTTCCACATCGGTGGTGCTGCAAGCCGTACTTCGGCTGCCGACAGCGTCCAGGTGAAGAACGGCGGTATGGTGCGTCTGCACAACCTGAAGCAGGTCGAGCGCGCCGATGGCAACCTGGTTGCCGTATCGCGTTCCGGCGAGCTGGCCATTGCCGACGAGTTCGGTCGTGAGCGTGAGCGCTACAAGCTGCCTTACGGTGCGGTGATTTCGGTCAAGGAAGGTGACAAGGTCGAAGCTGGCGCCATCGTCGCCAAGTGGGACCCGCACACCCACCCGATCGTTACCGAGCTGAAAGGTACCGTGACCTTCGTGGGCATGGAAGAAAACATCACCATCAAGCGCCAGACCGACGAACTGACCGGTCTGACCAACATTGAAGTCCTGGACGTCAAGGATCGCCCTGCCGCTGGCAAGGAAATCCGTCCGGCCATCAAGATGGTCGATGCCAATGGCAAGGATCTGTACCTGCCGGGTACCGACGTACCTGCTCAGTACTTCCTGCCAGCCAACGCCCTCGTCGGTGTGGCTGACGGTGCTCAGATCGGCGTCGGTGACGTTATTGCGCGTATCCCGCAAGAAACTTCGAAGACCCGTGACATCACCGGTGGTCTGCCACGCGTTGCCGACCTGTTCGAGGCGCGTCGTCCGAAAGAAGCCTCGATTCTGGCTGAAGTCAGCGGCACCATCGCCTTCGGTAAAGAGACCAAGGGCAAGCGCCGTCTGGTCATCACCCCGACCGATGGCAGCGATCCGTACGAAGAGCTGATTCCGAAGTGGCGCCACCTGAACGTCTTCGAAGGCGAACAGGTAAACCGCGGCGAAGTTATCTCCGACGGCCCGAGCGATCCGCACGACATCCTGCGTCTGCTGGGTGTGAGCGCGCTGGCGAAGTACATCGTCAACGAGATCCAGGACGTTTACCGTCTGCAAGGCGTTAAGATCAACGACAAGCACATCGAGACCATCCTGCGTCAGATGCTGCGCAAGGTCGAGATCGCCGAGTCGGGTGACTCCAGCTTCATCAAGGGCGACCAGATGGAACTGACTCATGTGCTGGTCGAGAACGAGCGTCTCGCCGGCGAAGACAAGTTCATCTCGAAGTTCACCCGCGTGCTGCTGGGTATCACCAAGGCCTCGCTGTCGACCGAGTCGTTCATCTCCGCGGCTTCCTTCCAGGAAACCACCCGCGTACTGACCGAAGCGGCCGTTACCGGCAAGCGCGACTACCTGCGCGGCCTGAAAGAGAACGTGGTCGTGGGTCGTCTGATCCCGGCCGGTACCGGTCTGGCCTATCACAGCGAGCGCAAGCGTCGCCGTGAAGCCGACAAGCCGCTGCGTGTGAGCGCCAGTGAGGTGGAAGCCGCACTGACCGAAGCGCTGAACTCCAGCGGTAACTAAGTACAGGGCAGGGCCCCGGCAAGCCCCGCGCGAGCATCGATGACATGAAATGTTGCCGATGATCGGGCGGGGAGGGCCGGGGCCTCGTCTTGACTGGGTGCAAGATCCTCCGTAGACTTTTGTACCCTTAAATTTGGTGAGGCTCCGTCTCGCCAATTTTTGGCTTTCTTGCAAGACAATAGAGTCGCAAGACAATCAGTGGAGCTAGTAGATGGCAACTATCAACCAGCTGGTACGTCAGCCGCGTAAGCGTTCGGTCGAGAAGTCCGACGTTCCTGCGCTGCAGAACTGCCCGCAACGTCGTGGCGTGTGCACCCGCGTGTACACCACCACGCCGAAAAAACCTAACTCGGCACTGCGTAAAGTTTGCCGTGTGCGTCTGACCAACGGTTTCGAGGTTTCCTCGTACATCGGCGGTGAAGGCCACAACCTGCAAGAGCACAGCGTCGTCCTGATCCGTGGCGGCCGTGTAAAAGACTTGCCAGGTGTTCGTTACCACACCGTTCGCGGCTCTCTGGATACTTCGGGCGTTAAAGGCCGTAACCAGGGTCGTTCGAAGTACGGTACCAAGCGTCCGAAGTAATCGGCCGTTTGCACATATCCATTTTTTTGAGTCGATAAGAGTAAGGTCGGGCAGGGGTCGAAGACCCACGTCCCGGGCTAACCTGAAGACCGTTTGAGGGCTTATCATGCCAAGACGTCGTGTAGCAGCAAAACGTGAGATTCTGGACGATCCTAAATACGGATCCCAAATCCTCGCCAAGTTCATGAACCACGTGATGGAAAGCGGCAAAAAGGCCGTGGCCGAGCGCATCGTTTACGGTGCACTGGACAAGGTCAAAGAGCGCAAGAACAGCGACCCCCTGGAAATCTTCGAGAAAGCTCTCGACGCCATCGCTCCGCTGGTCGAAGTAAAGTCCCGTCGTGTCGGCGGTGCCACTTACCAGGTCCCGGTTGAAGTTCGTCCATCCCGTCGTAACGCTCTGGCAATGCGCTGGCTCGTAGACTACGCCCGCAAGCGCGGCGAGAAGTCGATGGCTCTGCGTCTGGCCGGCGAACTGCTGGATGCTGCCGAAGGCAAAGGTGCTGCAGTCAAGAAGCGTGAAGACGTTCACCGTATGGCTGAAGCCAACAAAGCGTTCTCGCACTACCGCTTCTAATTCAAGCATCAATCATTTTGCGAGGGCTTTATGGCTCGTACTACAGCAATTAACCGCTACCGTAACATTGGTATCTGTGCCCACGTTGACGCGGGCAAGACCACCACTACCGAGCGGATCCTGTTCTACACAGGTCTGAGCCACAAGATGGGCGAGGTGCATGATGGCGCCGCGACCACCGACTGGATGGTGCAGGAGCAGGAGCGCGGTATCACCATTACCTCCGCTGCCGTTACCACCTTCTGGCAGGGTTCCCGTGGTCAGTACGAAAACTACCGCGTAAACGTCATCGATACCCCCGGCCACGTTGACTTCACCATTGAAGTAGAGCGTTCGCTGCGCGTACTCGACGGCGCGGTCGTTGTGTTCTGCGGTACCTCCGGCGTTGAGCCGCAGTCCGAAACCGTATGGCGTCAAGCCAACAAATACGGCGTTCCACGTGTTGTCTACGTGAACAAGATGGACCGTGCCGGTGCTAACTTCCTGCGCGTTGTTGGTCAGATCAAGAACCGTCTGGGTCACACCCCGGTTCCGGTTCAGCTGGCCATTGGTTCGGAAGATAACTTCCAGGGTCAGGTCGACCTGATCAAGATGAAGGCTATCTACTGGAACGACGACGACAAAGGCACCACCTACCGCGAGGAAGAAATTCCTGCGGACATGCTCGAGCTGGCCGAAGAATGGCGCGCGAACATGGTGGAAGCTGCTGCCGAAGCCAACGAAGAGCTGATGAACAAGTACCTTGAAGAAGGTGAGCTGACCGTCGAAGAGATCAAGGCAGGCCTGCGTGCGCGCACCCTGGCCAGCGAGATCGTTCCGGCTGTCTGCGGTTCGTCGTTCAAGAACAAGGGCGTTCCCCTGGTTCTCGACGCCGTCATCGACTTCCTGCCTGCTCCTACCGAAATTCCTCCGATCAAGGGTATCCACCCTGACCTGATCGAGAAGCCGAAGGAAGAGCTGGTTGACGCCGACTTCGACGCGCGTCATGCCGACGACAACGAGCCGTTCTCGGCTCTGGCGTTCAAGATTGCTACTGACCCGTTCGTGGGTACTCTGACTTTCGTGCGCGTCTACTCGGGCTTCCTGAGCTCGGGCGACTCCGTGATCAACTCGGTCAAGGGCAAGAAAGAGCGCGTTGGTCGTATGGTGCAGATGCACGCCAACCAGCGTGAAGAGATCAAAGAAGTACGTGCGGGCGACATCGCTGCGCTGATCGGCATGAAGGACGTCACCACCGGTGACACCCTGTGCAACGCCGACAAGCCGATCATCCTCGAGCGTATGGACTTCCCAGAGCCTGTGATTTCGCTCTCCGTAGAGCCGAAAACCAAGCAGGATCAGGAGAAGATGGGTATTGCACTGGGCAAGCTGGCCCAGGAAGACCCATCGTTCCGCGTCAAGACCGATGAAGAAACCGGTCAGACCATCATCTCCGGTATGGGTGAGCTGCACCTGGACATCCTCGTTGACCGCATGAAGCGCGAGTTCAACGTCGAAGCCAACGTCGGCAAGCCGCAGGTTTCGTACCGCGAGAAGATCACCAAGTCCAACGTCGAGATCGAAGGCAAGTTCGTTCGTCAGTCGGGTGGTCGTGGTCAGTTCGGTCACTGCTGGATCCGTTTCTCGGAGCCAGATCAGGACGACAAGGGCAACATCACCGAAGGTCTGGTGTTCTCCAACGAAGTCGTTGGTGGTGTGATTCCTAAGGAATTCATCGCCCCGATCCAGAAGGGTATCGAAGAGCAGATGAAGAACGGCGTTGTCGCCGGCTATCCGCTGATCGGCCTGAAGGCTACGGTATTCGACGGTTCGTACCACGACGTCGACTCTAACGAAATGGCGTTCAAAATCGCTGCTTCGATGGCAACCAAGCAACTGGCCCAGAAAGGCGGCGGCGTGGTCCTCGAGCCGATCATGAAGGTCGAAGTTGTAACCCCGGAAGACTACCTGGGTGACGTGATGGGTGACCTGAGCCGTCGTCGTGGGATGATCCAGGGTAATGAAGACTCGGTGTCCGGCAAGGTAATCACTGCTGAGGTGCCGCTCGGAGAGATGTTCGGTTACGCGACCGACGTTCGTTCCATGTCTCAGGGTCGCGCAAGCTACTCCATGGAATTCTCCAAATACGCCGAAGCTCCGTCGAACATCGTCGAAGCACTCGTTAAAAAACAAGGCTAATCCCCTTTAGGCAAGAGGTTCACTGTCGTGGCTAAAGAAAAATTTGATCGTTCCCTTCCCCACGTTAACGTCGGCACTATCGGCCACGTTGACCACGGTAAGACCACTCTGACCGCAGCTCTGACCCGCGTCTGCTCCGAAGTTTTCGGTTCGGCCGTCGTTGAGTTCGACAAGATCGACTCGGCTCCGGAAGAAAAAGCTCGCGGTATCACCATCAACACCGCGCACGTCGAGTACAACTCGAACATTCGTCACTACGCTCACGTTGACTGCCCAGGTCACGCTGACTACGTGAAGAACATGATCACCGGTGCTGCCCAGATGGACGGCGCGATCCTGGTTTGCTCGGCCGCCGATGGTCCGATGCCACAAACCCGTGAGCACATCCTGCTGTCCCGTCAGGTTGGCGTTCCGTACATCGTGGTCTTCCTGAACAAGGCTGACCTGGTAGACGACGCTGAGCTGCTGGAACTGGTCGAGATGGAAGTTCGCGACCTGCTGTCCACCTACGACTTCCCAGGCGACGACACCCCGATCATCATCGGTTCGGCTCGTATGGCCCTGGAAGGCAAAGACGACAACGAGATGGGCACCACTGCCGTCAAGAAGCTGGTTGAAACTCTGGACAGCTACATCCCAGAGCCAGAGCGCGCTATCGACAAGCCGTTCCTGATGCCAATCGAAGACGTGTTCTCGATCTCCGGTCGCGGTACCGTTGTTACCGGCCGTATCGAGCGCGGTATCGTCAAGGTCCAGGATCCTCTGGAAATCGTTGGTCTGCGTGACACCACCACCACCACCTGCACCGGCGTTGAGATGTTCCGCAAGCTGCTGGACGAAGGTCGTGCTGGCGAGAACTGCGGCGTCCTGCTGCGTGGTACCAAGCGTGACGACGTTGAGCGTGGCCAGGTTCTGGTCAAGCCAGGTTCGGTCAAGCCGCACACCAAGTTCACCGCAGAAGTCTACGTTCTGTCGAAGGAAGAAGGCGGTCGTCACACTCCGTTCTTCAAAGGCTACCGTCCTCAGTTCTACTTCCGTACTACTGACGTAACCGGTAACTGCCAGCTGCCAGAAGGCGTTGAGATGGTAATGCCAGGTGACAACATCCAGATGGAAGTCACCCTGATCAAGACCATCGCAATGGAAGACGGTCTGCGCTTCGCCATCCGTGAAGGCGGTCGTACCGTCGGCGCCGGCGTCGTAGCCAAAATCATCGAGTAATCACTCGACCGATTGAAAAAGCCCCCGCTCAGCGGGGGCTTTTTTTATTGGGTTGACACTAAATTGGGGCGTCTATAGAATCACGCCTCCTTTTAGCGGGCGTAGTGCGTCCGTTGGGAACAGCCTGGAGTCTGAAATCCAATGCAAAATCAGCAAATCCGTATCAGGTTGAAGGCTTTCGACCATCGCCTGATCGACCAATCCACCCAGGAAATCGTGGAAACCGCGAAACGTACTGGTGCACAAGTGCGTGGTCCAATTCCACTGCCTACCCGCAAAGAGCGTTTCACCGTTCTGGTCTCCCCGCACGTCAACAAAGACGCGCGTGACCAGTACGAGATTCGCACTCATAAGCGTGTTCTGGACATCGTCCAGCCAACGGATAAAACCGTTGACGCGCTGATGAAGCTTGATCTGGCGGCCGGTGTGGAAGTACAGATCAGCCTCGGCTAAGACTTCGGTCTGGTCGTGTAACGCTCTGAAATGGGCGGCCATAGCGGGTGAAAGCCCCGTACACTCATGAGGTTTACAACATGACTATTGGTGTAGTCGGTCGAAAAGCGGGTATGACCCGTATTTTCACCGAAGAAGGTGTCTCCATTCCGGTCACGGTCATTGAGATCGAGCCGAATCGCGTCACCCAGTTCAAAACCGAAGAAACTGATGGCTACCGTGCAGTGCAAGTCACTGTCGGCGAGCGTCGTGCTTCGCGTGTGACCGCCGCTCAGGCTGGCCACTTTGCCAAGGCCAACGTTGCCGCTGGTCGCGGTGTCTGGGAGTTCCGTCTTGAAGAAGGCGATTTCCAGGCTGGCGATCTGATCAAAGCTGAACTCTTCACTGCAGGCCAGCTGGTAGACGTAACCGGTCAGTCCAAAGGTAAAGGCTTCGCCGGTACCATCAAGCGTTGGAATTTCCGTGGTCAAGATAACACCCACGGTAACTCCGTATCGCACCGTGTCCCTGGCTCCATCGGCCAGTGCCAGACTCCTGGTCGTGTATTCAAGGGCAAGAAAATGTCCGGTCACATGGGCGCTGAGCGCGTGACTGTGCAGTCCCTGGAAGTAGTACGCGTAGACGCTGAACGCAACCTGCTGCTGATCAAGGGTGCCGTTCCAGGCGCTACTGGCGGCGACGTGGTTGTGCGTCCAGCTGTCAAGGCTCGCGGGTAAGGGGAAACTGACATGCAACTTAATGTAAATGACGCTCAGGCGATCGAAGTTTCCGAACTGACTTTCGGTGGCGAATTCAACGAGACGCTGGTACACCAAGCAGTCGTGGCCTACATGGCCGGCGGCCGTCAGGGCACCAAGCAGCAGAAGACCCGTTCTGACGTGGCCGGTGGCGGTAAGCGCCCATGGCGTCAGAAAGGTACTGGCCGTGCTCGTGCCGGTACTACCCGTGGTCCGATCTGGCGTGGCGGTGGTGTAACCTTCGCAGCTCGTCCTCAGGATCACTCGCAGAAGCTCAACAAGAAGATGTATCGCGCAGCTCTGCGCTCCATCCTCGCTGAGCTGGTGCGTAGCGACCGTCTGGTCGTGGTTCAGGACTTCGCTGTTGAAGCTCCGAAAACCAAAGACCTGCTGAACAAGCTGAACGGCATGGGTCTGAGCGATGTTCTGATCGTTTCGGACGCTGTTGATCAGAACCTGTACCTGGCTGCTCGCAACCTGCCGCACGTCGATGTACGTGACGTTCAAGGTTCCGACCCGGTCAGTCTGATCGCATACGAGAAGGTGTTGATCACCGTTTCGGCCGTGAAGAAATTCGAGGAGCTGCTGGGATGAACCAGGAACGCGTATTCAAAGTCCTCCTTGGCCCGCACGTTTCCGAGAAGGCTACCGTTCTGGCTGAGAAGAAAGGCCAGTTCGTATTCAAGGTTGCTACCGATGCAACCAAGCTGGAAATCAAGAAAGCTGTCGAAGGCCTGTTCAACGTAAAAGTTGAAAACGTGTCGACTGTTAACGTTCTGGGTAAAACCAAGCGTACCGCACGTGGTCTGGGCAAGCGTAATGACTGGAAGAAGGCGATCGTCTCCCTTCAGCCAGGCCAAGATCTCGATTTCAGCAGCAGTGCTGAGTAAGGAAGGGGTGCATCATGGCAATCGTTAAATGCAAACCGACTTCCCCTGGCCGCCGTTTTGTGGTCAAGGTGGTCAACAAGGAGCTGCACAAAGGCGCTCCTCACGCACCGCTGATCGAGAAAAAATCGAAGTCTGGTGGTCGTAACAACAATGGCCGCATCACCACGCGTCACGTGGGTGGTGGTCATAAGCAGCATTACCGTCTGGTCGACTTCCGTCGCAACGACAAGGATGGCATTCCAGCCACCGTCGAGCGTATCGAATACGACCCGAACCGTACTGCTCACATCGCCCTGCTGTGCTACGCAGACGGTGAGCGTCGCTACATCATCGCCCCTAAAGGCGTGAGCGCTGGCGACCAGCTGATCGCAGGTGCCCTGGCCCCAATCAAGGCCGGTAACTCCCTGCAGCTGCGCAACATCCCAGTAGGTAGCACCATTCACGGCATCGAACTGAAGCCGGGTAAGGGTGCTCAGATCGCTCGTTCCGCTGGTGCTTCGGCTCAGCTGATCGCTCGCGAAGGTGTCTACGTGACCCTGCGTCTGCGCTCTGGTGAAATGCGTAAAGTCCTGGCTGAGTGCCGTGCGACCCTGGGCGAAGTCTCGAACTCCGAGCACAGCCTGCGTTCGCTGGGTAAAGCTGGTGCCAAACGCTGGCGCGGCGTTCGCCCAACCGTTCGTGGTGTTGCCATGAACCCGGTTGACCACCCGCATGGTGGTGGTGAAGGTCGTACCTCCGGTGGTCGTCATCCGGTATCGCCATGGGGCTTCCCAACCAAGGGTGCTAAAACCCGTGGTAATAAGCGTACCGACAACATGATCGTCCGTCGTCGCAAGTAACTAGAGGGATACGACAGTGCCACGTTCTCTGAAAAAAGGTCCTTTTATCGATCTTCACCTGTTGAAGAAGGTCGAAGTGGCGGTGGAGAAGAACGATCGCAAGCCAGTTAAAACCTGGTCGCGCCGTTCGATGATCCTGCCACAAATGGTCGGTCTGACCATCGCGGTACACAACGGTCGCCAACACGTCCCAGTTCTCGTGAACGAAGACATGGTCGGCCACAAACTGGGCGAGTTCGCCGGTACCCGCACCTATCGCGGGCACGTGGCTGACAAGAAAGCCAAGCGTTAAGGGGTAAGGAAATGGAAGTAGCCGCTAAGTTGTCGGGCGCTCGCATCTCCGCCCAGAAAGCCCGCTTGGTCGCCGACCAGATCCGCGGGAAGAAGGTGGGCGAAGCGCTCAACCTGTTGGCCTTCAGCAGCAAAAAAGCCGCTGAAATCATGAAGAAAGTCCTCGAGTCGGCCGTTGCCAACGCCGAACACAACGAAGGCGCAGACGTTGATGACCTGAAGGTCTCCACCGTCTTCGTCAACGAAGGGCGTTCGCTGAAGCGCATCATGCCGCGTGCCAAAGGCCGCGCTGATCGCATCGTCAAGCGGTCTTGCCATATCACTGTCAAGGTTGCGGACAAGTAACGGAGTCGATCAGATGGGTCAGAAAGTACATCCCACTGGCATTCGCCTGGGAATCGTCAAGGAGCACACCTCCGTCTGGTACGCAGACGGCGCGACTTACGCAGATTACCTGCTGAAGGATCTGCAAACTCGTGAGTACCTCCAAGACAAACTAAAAAGCGCGTCCGTAAGCCGTATCGATATTCATCGTCCGGCTCAAACTGCACGCATCACCATCCACACCGCTCGTCCCGGTATCGTTATCGGCAAGAAAGGTGAAGATGTTGAGAAGCTGCGTCAGGACCTGACCAAGCAGATGGGTGTGCCTGTGCACATCAACATCGAAGAGATCCGCAAGCCGGAACTCGACGCTATGCTGGTTGCTCAGAGCGTAGCCCAGCAGCTGGAACGCCGCGTAATGTTCCGTCGCGCCATGAAGCGCGCCGTACAGAACGCCATGCGTATTGGTGCCAAGGGCATCAAGATCCAGGTGAGCGGTCGTCTCGGCGGTGCCGAGATCGCACGTACCGAGTGGTATCGCGAAGGTCGTGTGCCCCTGCACACCCTGCGTGCCGATATCGACTACAACACCTACGAAGCTCACACCACCTATGGTGTGATCGGTGTCAAGGTTTGGATCTTCAAAGGCGAAGTGATTGGTGGTCGCCAGGAAGAGCTGAAGCCTCAAGCACCAGCGCCTCGTAAAAAAGCTGCTAAGTAAGGGGTACGCCAAATGTTGCAACCAAAGCGTACAAAATTCCGCAAGCAGATGACTGGCCACAACCGTGGTCTGGCACTGCGCGGTAGCAAGGTCAGCTTCGGCGAGTTCGCTCTGAAAGCTGTCGCCCGCGGTCGTCTCACCGCTCGCCAGATCGAGTCGGCACGTCGTGCCCTGACCCGTCACGTTAAGCGTGGCGGCAAGATCTGGATCCGTGTGTTCCCGGACAAGCCGGTTACCAAGAAGCCTCTCGAAGTGCGGATGGGTAAAGGTAAGGGTTCCGTGGAATACTGGGTTGCCCAGATTCAGCCAGGCAAAGTCCTGTACGAGATCGAGGGTGTTTCTGAAGAGCTGGCGCGCGAAGCTTTCGCCCTGGCCGCTGCAAAGCTGCCTCTCGCCACCTCCTTTGTTAAGCGGACGGTGATGTGATGAAAGCGAATGAACTTCGTGAAAAATCCGCACAGCAACTGAATGAGCAACTGCTCGGCTTGCTGCGCGACCAGTTCAATCTGCGCATGCAGAAAGCAACTGGCCAGTTGGGGCAGTCGCACCTGCTCTCGCAAGTTAAGCGTGACATCGCTCGCGTGAAAACTGTGCTCAACCAGCAGGCAGGTAAGTGATCATGGCTGAAGCTGAAAAAACCGTCCGTACGCTGACTGGCCGTGTCGTCAGCGACAAAATGGACAAGACCATCACCGTTCTGATCGAGCGTCGCGTAAAGCACCCGATCTACGGTAAATACGTTAAGCGTTCGACTAAGCTGCACGCGCACGACGAAGCCAACCAGTGCAAGATCGGCGACAAGGTTTCCATTCGCGAAACCCGTCCGCTGGCCAAGACCAAGTCCTGGGCACTGGTTGAAGTCCTCGAACGCGCTGTTGAAGTCTAAGGGCTAGGGGTCGGAGAAATTTTATGATTCAGACTCAATCCATGCTCGATGTGGCCGATAACAGCGGCGCTCGTCGCGTCATGTGCATCAAGGTGCTCGGCGGTTCGCACCGCCGTTACGCCGGCATCGGTGACATCATCAAGGTAACCGTCAAGGAAGCAATTCCGCGCGGTAAGGTCAAAAAAGGCCAAGTGATGACTGCTGTTGTCGTCCGTACCCGTCACGGTGTACGTCGCGCTGACGGTTCCATCATTCGTTTCGACGGCAACGCTGCTGTTCTGCTGAACACCAAGCAAGAGCCGATCGGCACTCGCATCTTCGGGCCAGTGACCCGTGAACTTCGTACCGAGAAGTTCATGAAGATCGTCTCGCTCGCCCCTGAAGTGCTCTAAGGAGATCCGACATGCAAAAGATTCGTCGTGACGACGAGATCATCGTGATCGCCGGCAAAGACAAAGGTAAGCGCGGTAAGGTGCTGAAGGTTCTCGCTGATGACCGTCTGGTCATCGGTGGTGTCAACCTGGTCAAGCGTCATACCAAGCCTAACCCGATGGCGGGCGTCCAGGGCGGTATCGTCGAGAAAGAAGCGCCACTGCACGCTTCCAACGTTGCCATCTTCAACAGCGAAACCAACAAAGCTGACCGCGTTGGTTTCAAAGTAGAAGAAGGTAAGAAAATTCGTGTCTTCAAGTCGACCCAAAAAGCGGTTGATGCTTGAACACTGCTAGGTAGAAGACCATGGCACGACTGAAAGAGATTTACCGGAACGAAATCGCTCCTAAGCTTAAGGAAGAACTTAAGCTGTCGAACGTGATGGAAGTTCCTCGCGTTACCAAAATCACCCTGAACATGGGTCTGGGCGAAGCGATCGGCGACAAGAAAGTCATCGAGCACGCTGTTGCTGACCTGGAAAAGATCACCGGTCAAAAGCCGGTCGTGACTTTCGCTCGTAAATCCATCGCGGGCTTCAAAGTCCGTGAGGGCTGGCCGATCGGCGTCAAGGTGACCCTGCGTAGCGACAAGATGTACGAATTCCTGGACCGCCTGCTGGCGATCTCCCTGCCTCGGGTTCGCGACTTCCGCGGCCTGAATGCCAAGTCCTTCGATGGTCGTGGCAACTACAGCATGGGCGTGAAAGAGCAGATCATCTTCCCGGAAATCGACTACGACAAGATCGATGCTCTGCGCGGTTTGGACATCACCCTGACCACCACTGCTCGTTCGGACGACGAAGGCCGCGCTCTGCTGCGTGCTTTCAAGTTCCCGTTCCGCAACTGATTGGAGTAGGAAAATGGCCAAGAAGAGCATGAAAAACCGCGAGCTGAAGCGTCAGCTCACGGTAGCCAAGTACGCCAAAAAGCGTGCCGAGCTGAAAGCGACCATCGTCAACCTGAACGCCTCTCCAGAAGAGCGTTTCGCTGCCGTTGTCGCCCTGCAGAAGCAGCCACGTGACGCCAGCGCTTCGCGCATGCGTAACCGCTGCCGCATCACCGGTCGTCCGCACGGCGTGTACCGCAAGTTCGGCCTCGGCCGTAACAAGCTGCGCGAAGCCGCCATGCGTGGTGATGTGCCAGGTCTGGTCAAGGCCAGCTGGTAATCCCGGTTGGCGTGACCACCGGCGGAAGGGGAGAGATCTTCCGACCGCCGGTGACCTCGCAAAGAAACAAGCCCCTATATGGGGCTTGTTTCGTTTCTGCCTTGTGTCTAGAATGACCGGCTCACCTGAGCCTGGGTTTTTTACCCTGCCTGCCCGGGTGGTTGTGATAGCCGCAAGGCTAATAATTCTTGTATCAGGAGCATCTAGCCCATGAGTATGCAGGACCCGTTAGCGGACATGCTAACTCGCATCCGTAATGCCCAGATGGCTGAAAAGTCTGTCGTAAGCATGCCTTCCTCCACGCTGAAGGTTGCGGTTGCCAAAGTACTGAAAGACGAAGGTTACATCGCCGGCTACGAAGTCAGCGGCGAAGCCAAGCCTTCCCTGTCGATCGAACTGAAGTACTTCGAAGGCCGTCCGGTCATCGAGGAACTGAAGCGCACCAGCCGTCCAGGCCTGCGCCAGTACAAGGCCGTCACTGACCTGCCGAAAGTACGTGGCGGTCTGGGCGTGTCTATCGTCTCCACCAACAAAGGTGTGATGACTGACCGCGCTGCGCGCGCTGCCGGTGTCGGCGGCGAAGTTCTGTGCACAGTGTTCTAAGGGGAGATAGGCATGTCTCGCGTCGCTAAGAACCCCGTTAAGCTGCCAGCAGGCGTCGAAGTCAAATTCGCCGGTCAGCAGCTTTCGGTGAAGGGTGCCAAGGGCACTCTCGAACTGAACGTTCACTCGTCTGTTGAAGTTACCGAAGAGTCTGGTGAGCTGCGTTTCGTCGCTCGCAACGGTGATCAGCAAGCTCGCGCCATGGCCGGTACCACCCGCGCCCTGGTGAACAACATGGTCCAAGGCGTAAGCCAAGGCTTCGAGCGCAAGCTCCAGCTGGTCGGTGTTGGTTACAAGGCACAGGCCAAGGGCACCATCCTGAACCTGGCTCTGGGCTTCTCGCACCCAGTGGATTACGAACTGCCAGCCGGTATCACCGCTGAAACTCCTAGCCAGACCGACATCCTGATCAAGGGTATCGACAAGCAGCTGGTAGGTCAGGTGGCCGCTGAAGTCCGCGGTTTCCGTCCGCCAGAGCCTTACAAGGGCAAGGGTGTGCGTTACGCGGATGAAGTAGTCCGTCGTAAAGAAGCCAAGAAGAAGTAGGGCCTAGCAAATGACCGACAAAAAAGTTACTCGACTGCGTCGCGCTCGCAAAGCACGCCTGAAAATGCACGAGCTCGAAGCCGTGCGTCTGTGCGTGTTCCGCTCCTCGCAGCACATCTACGCCCAGGTCATCTCGGCCGACGGCAGCAAGGTTCTGGCAAGTGCCTCGACCTTGGACAAAGAACTGCGTGATGGTGCCACCGGCAACATCGACGCGGCCACTAAGGTTGGCAAGCTGGTAGCTGAGCGTGCGAAAGCCGCCGGTGTATCTCAAGTTGCCTTTGACCGTTCCGGCTTCAAGTACCATGGCCGCGTCAAAGCGCTGGCTGATGCTGCTCGTGAAGGCGGGCTGGAGTTCTAAGTTATGGCAAATAACGATCAAAAGCGCGACGAAGGCTACATCGAGAAGCTGGTTCAAGTTAACCGCGTTGCCAAGACCGTCAAAGGCGGCCGTATCTTCACCTTCACCGCGCTGACCGTGGTAGGTGATGGCAAAGGCCGCGTTGGCTTCGGCCGTGGCAAATCGCGCGAAGTACCAGCTGCGATCCAGAAAGCCATGGAAGCTGCTCGTCGCAACATGATTCAGGTTGACCTGAAAGGCACCACCCTGCAGTACGCCACCAAGGCCGCCCACGGCGCCTCGAAGGTCTACATGCAGCCTGCCTCGGAAGGTACCGGTATCATCGCCGGTGGCGCAATGCGTGCCGTCCTGGAAGTTGCTGGCGTTCAGAACGTCCTGGCCAAGTGCTACGGCTCGACCAACCCAGTGAACGTGGTACACGCCACCTTCAAGGGTCTGAAAGCCATGCAATCCCCTGAGTCCATTGCTGCCAAGCGCGGCAAGACTGTTGAGGAGATCCGCTGATCATGGCAACCGTTAAAGTTACGCTGATCAAGAGCGTCTCGGGCCGTATCCCTAACCACAAACTGTGCGTCAAGGGTCTGGGTCTGCGTCGTATCGGTCACACTGTAGAAGTCCAGGATACTCCCGAGAACCGCGGGATGATCAACAAGGCTTACTACATGCTGAAGGTCGAGGGTTAATCGATGAAACTCAATGATCTGAGTCCAGCGCCGGGTTCCCGTCGCGAGAAGCACCGTCCGGGCCGTGGTATCGGTAGCGGTCTGGGCAAGACTGGTGGCCGTGGTCACAAAGGTCAGACTTCGCGTTCCGGTGGCACCATTGCTCCAGGCTTCGAAGGCGGTCAACAGCCGCTGCACCGTCGCCTGCCGAAGTTCGGCTTCGTATCCCTGAAAGCCATGGACCGCGCAGAAGTGCGTCTGTCCGAGCTGGCCAAGGTGGAAGGCGATCTGATCACCGTTCAGTCCCTCAAGGACGCCAACGTGATCGGCCAGCACGTACAGCGTGTGAAAATCATGCTGTCGGGCGAAGTCACTCGCGCAGTCACCCTCAAGGGTATCGCCGTCACCAAAGGTGCACGTGCGGCTATCGAAGCAGCTGGCGGCAAGTTCGAGGAATAAATGGCTAAGCAAGGTGCTCTCTCTTCGCTCGGTAAGGGCGGGATGTCGGAACTCTGGGCTCGTCTGCGTTTTCTGTTCATGGCGATCATCGTCTATCGGATTGGCGCGCACATCCCGGTACCAGGCATTAACCCGGACCGTCTCGCGGATCTGTTCCGGCAGAATGAGGGGACCATTCTTAGCTTGTTCAACATGTTTTCCGGCGGCGCGCTGGAGCGCATGAGCATCTTTGCACTGGGGATCATGCCGTACATCTCGGCATCGATCATCATGCAGCTCATGACCGCTGTCAGCCCGCAGCTGGAGCAGTTGAAGAAGGAAGGTGAAGCTGGCCGTCGCAAGATCAGCCAGTACACCCGCTACGGCACCGTTATCCTGGCGCTGGTTCAAGCCATTGGCATGTCCATTGGCCTGGCCAACCAGGGCGTGGCGTTTTCTGTTGGCCTCGGCTTCCATGTCGTCGCCGTCTCCACCTTCGTGGCAGGCGCGATGTTCATGATGTGGCTGGGTGAGCAGATCACCGAGCGCGGTGTGGGCAACGGTATCTCGATGTTGATCTTCGCAGGTATCGTTGCCGGTCTTCCGAGAGCAATCGGGCAGTCTTTCGAGTCTGCGCGTACAGGCGATATCAACATCTTCGCCCTGGTCGCTATCGGTTTGCTGGCAGTAGCGATTATCGGTTTCGTGGTGTTCATTGAGCGTGGTCAGCGTCGTATCGCCGTTCACTACGCCAAGCGTCAGCAGGGCCGCAAGGTCTTCGCTGCGCAGACCAGCCACCTGCCGCTGAAAGTGAACATGGCGGGCGTAATCCCGGCCATTTTCGCGAGCAGCATCTTGCTGTTCCCGGCTTCGCTGGGTGCCTGGTTCGGTCAGTCCGAAGGTATGGGCTGGCTGCAGGACATCTCGCAGTCGATCGCTCCTGGTCAGCCGTTGAACATTCTGCTGTTTAGTGCAGGGATCATTTTCTTCTGCTTCTTCTACACAGCGTTGATGTTCAATCCGAAAGACGTAGCGGAAAACCTGAAGAAGTCCGGTGCCTTTATTCCGGGTATCCGTCCTGGTGAGCAGTCGGCGCGCTACATTGATGGCGTTCTGACCCGTTTGACCATGTTCGGTGCTCTTTACATGATGGCCGTGTGCCTGCTGCCCCAGTTCCTGGTGGTGGCTGCAAACGTGCCGTTCTACCTTGGCGGGACCTCGTTGCTGATTGTGGTAGTGGTTGTGATGGACTTCATGTCCCAAGTACAATCGCACCTCGTTTCGCACCAGTACGAATCCCTGATGAAGAAAGCCAACCTGAAAGGCTACGGCGGCAGCGGTCTGCTGCGCTGATCTAGCCCCTTAAGGTTCGAGGAGTCGGTAATGAAAGTTCGTGCATCGGTGAAAAAGCTGTGCCGCAACTGCAAGATTATTCGTCGCGAAGGTATCGTGCGCGTGATCTGCAGCGTGGAACCGCGTCACAAGCAGCGCCAAGGCTGAGTGTGATCTGCGTCAAACCCAGCAGCTAGTGTGCTGCTGGGTTGATTATTCGTTTCTACAGCGATATTATCTCGCGCCCTATTTCTTGGCTTCCGGGGCGTAGGTAGCTGTCAATTGGAGTCCCACTGAATGGCCCGTATTGCAGGCGTCAACATTCCAGATAACAAGCATACTGTTATCTCGCTGACCTACATCTATGGTGTCGGTCGCACTACTGCGCAGAAAATCTGTGCAGACGCTGGTGTCAACCCAGCCGCAAAGATCAAGGATCTGAGCGACGAGCAAATCGAAACCCTGCGTGGCGAAGTTGCGAAGTTCACCACCGAAGGTGACCTGCGTCGTGACATCAACATGAAGATCAAACGCTTGATGGACCTGGGTTGCTACCGCGGCCTGCGTCATCGTAAAGGTCTGCCGGTTCGCGGTCAGCGCACCAAGACCAACGCACGCACCCGTAAGGGCCCGCGTAAGCCGATCCGCAAGTAATCGCCCAGGAATATAGACATGGCAAAACCTGCTGCTCGTCCTCGTAAAAAAGTCAAAAAGACAGTGGTTGATGGCATCGCCCACATCCATGCGTCTTTCAACAACACCATCGTGACCATCACCGACCGTCAGGGCAACGCACTGTCCTGGGCGACCTCCGGTGGTTCGGGTTTCCGTGGTTCGCGCAAATCCACCCCGTTCGCAGCTCAGATCGCTGCTGAGCGTGCTGGTCAAGCTGCGCTGGAATACGGCCTGAAAAACCTCGACGTCAACGTCAAGGGTCCAGGTCCGGGTCGTGAATCCGCCGTTCGTGCACTGAACAGCTGCGGCTACAAGATCGCCAGCATCACCGACGTGACGCCAATCCCGCATAACGGGTGCCGTCCGCCGAAGAAGCGTCGCGTGTAATCAGGAGACAGATAAATGGCACGTTACATTGGTCCAAAATGCAAACTGTCTCGCCGTGAAGGCACTGACCTGTTCCTGAAGAGCGGCGTTCGCGCTCTGGAATCGAAGTGCAACATCGAAGCAGCCCCAGGTATCCACGGCCAGCGCCGTGGCCGTCAGTCCGACTACGGTACCCAGCTGCGCGAGAAACAAAAAGTTCGTCGTATCTACGGTGTTCTGGAGCGTCAATTCCGCGGTTACTACCAAGCGGCTGCCTCGAAGAAAGGCGCCACCGGTGAGAACCTGCTGCAGATGCTCGAGTCCCGTCTGGACAACGTCGTCTACCGTATGGGCTTCGGTTCTACCCGTTCCGAGTCCCGTCAGCTGGTTTCGCACAAAGCAATCAGCGTCAACGGCAAGACCGTGAACATTCCATCCTACCAAGTTCGTCCGGGTGACGTGGTCGCGGTTCGCGAGAAGTCGCTGAACCAGCTGCGCATTGTTCAAGCCCTTGAACTGTGCTCTCAGCGTGGCCGCGTTGAGTGGGTAGACGTGGATGCTGCTAAAAAGTCGGGCGTTTTCAAGAACGTTCCTGCTCGCAGCGACCTGTCCGCCGACATCAACGAAAACCTGATTGTCGAGCTCTACTCCAAGTAAGGGCTAGAAAATAGGTGCATCCATGCAGATTTCGGTAAATGAGTTTCTGACACCCCGCCACATTGATGTGCAGGTTGTCAGTCCAACCCGCGCCAAGATCACGCTCGAGCCTCTCGAGCGTGGCTTCGGCCATACCCTGGGCAACGCGCTGCGCCGCATCCTGTTGTCCTCCATGCCTGGCTGTGCAGTAGTCGAGGCCGAGATCGATGGCGTACTCCACGAGTACTCCGCGATCGAAGGTGTACAGGAAGACGTCATTGAAATCCTGTTGAACCTGAAAGGCCTGGCTATCAAGCTGCACGGTCGTGACGAAGTTACGCTGACCTTGTCGAAAAAGGGTTCGGGGGTGGTTACCGCTGCCGATATTCAGCTGGATCACGATGTCGAGATCGTCAACCCCGATCACGTAATCGCGAACCTGGCGTCCAACGGCGCCCTGAACATGAAGCTCACTGTAGCTCGTGGTCGCGGTTACGAGCCGGCCGACTCCCGTCAGACCGACGAAGACGAAAGCCGTAGCATTGGCCGTCTGCAGCTGGACGCTTCGTTCAGCCCGGTGCGTCGTATCGCCTATGTGGTCGAGAACGCCCGTGTTGAACAGCGTACCAACCTGGACAAGCTGGTCATCGATCTGGAAACCAACGGTACCCTGGATCCTGAAGAGGCCATCCGTCGTGCCGCGACCATCCTGCAACAGCAGCTGGCCGCGTTCGTCGACCTCAAAGGTGACAGCGAGCCGGTTGTGGTCGAGCAGGAAGACGAGATCGATCCGATCCTGCTGCGCCCGGTTGACGACCTGGAACTGACCGTACGTTCGGCCAACTGCCTCAAGGCGGAGAACATCTACTACATCGGCGACCTGATTCAGCGTACCGAAGTAGAGCTGTTGAAGACTCCTAACCTGGGCAAGAAGTCCCTGACTGAAATCAAGGACGTCCTGGCCTCCCGTGGTCTGTCTCTCGGCATGCGCCTCGACAACTGGCCGCCTGCAAGCCTTAAGAAAGACGACAAGGCGACAGCCTGATCGTCGTAATCACCGAACGTTGTGTTTGGTAAGGAATGAATCATGCGTCATCGTAAAAGTGGACGTCACCTGAGCCGTACCAGCTCTCACCGCAAAGCTATGTTCCAGAACATGGCTGTGTCGCTGATCGAGCACGAGCTGATCAAAACCACCCTGCCGAAAGCCAAGGAACTGCGCCGCGTTGCCGAGCCGCTGATCACCCTGGCCAAGGAAGACAGCGTTGCCAACCGCCGTCTGGCCTTCGACCGTACTCGTTCGAAGTCCGCTGTTGGCAAACTGTTCAACGATCTGGGCAAGCGCTACGCCACCCGTCAGGGCGGCTACCTGCGCATCCTGAAGTGCGGTTTCCGCGCTGGCGACAACGCGCCTATGGCGTACGTCGAGCTGGTTGATCGTCCAGTCGGTGGTGCTGTAGAAGCTGCCGAGTAAGACGTTCTGTCTGCTACAAAGAACCGGGCCTAGTGCCCGGTTTTTTGTTGCCCAGTGAATTGTTATTTTCTATTGATGCAAGTCAGGCAATGAATTTGTTCGTGTAACACCGCTCGTCAATACTCTCTCCAAGCCGATTAGCCGGCCGTTCAAGACCGATAAGGAGAGCCCATGAGCAAGATTCTCACCACCGCCAGCGGTGCACCTGTAGCCGATAACCAGAATTCCCGTTCCGCCGGCCCGCGCGGCCCGTTGCTGCTCGACGATTTCCACCTGCTCGAGAAGCTCGCCCACTTCAACCGCGAGAACATTCCTGAGCGCCGGGTACATGCCAAAGGCTCGGGCGCCTACGGTACTTTCACCGTTACCCGCGATATCACCGGCTACACCAGTGCCAAGCTGTTCAGCGCCGTCGGCAAGCAGACCGAGACCTTCCTGCGCTTCTCCACCGTGGGCGGCGAGCGCGGCTCTGCCGATACCGAGCGCGACCCGCGTGGCTTTGCGCTCAAGTTCTACACCGAAGAAGGCAACTGGGACATTGTCGGCAACAACACGCCGGTCTTCTTCATTCGTGACCCGCTGAAATTCCCGGATTTCATTCACACCCAGAAGCGCCACCCGCAGAGCAACCTGAAGAACGCCCAGATGATGTGGGACTTCTGGTCGCATTCGCCCGAGGCGCTGCATCAGGTCACCATCCTGTTCTCTGATCGCGGCATTCCGGACGGCTACCGCCACATGCACGGTTTCGGCAGCCATACCTACAGCCTGATCAACGACAAAGGTGAGCGCACCTGGGTCAAGTGGCACTACAAGACCCAACAGGGCATCAAGAACCTGGCCCCTGCCGAAGCCGCGCGCCTGGCCGGCAGCGACCCTGATTACGCCCAGCGCGACCTGTTCGAAGCCATCGAGCGTGGCGATTACCCGCGCTGGACCGTGTGCATCCAGGTGATGAGCGAAGCCGAGGCCGCAAGCCGTCAGGAGAACCCGTTCGACGTGACCAAGACCTGGTCGCAAAAGGACTACCCGCTGATCGAGGTTGGCGTGCTTGAGCTCAACCGCAACCCGCTCAACTACTTCGCCGAAGTCGAGCAGGCCACGTTCGGCCCGAGCAACATGGTCCCGGGTGTGGGGCTGTCGCCAGACCGTATGTTGCAAGGCCGCGTATTCGCCTACGCCGACGCCCACCGCTACCGCGTAGGTACCAATCACCAGCATCTGCCGGTGAACGCGCCACGCAGTCCTGTGCACAGCTACCAGCGCGATGGCGCCATGGCCAGCGGCAGCTACGGCAGTGCGCCGAACTACGAACCGAACAGCTTCAGCGATGCACCCAAGCAGTCGCCGCGTCATGCCGAGCCGTCGCTGGCCCTCAATGGTGCGGCTGATCGCTACGATCACCGCGAGGACAACGACTACTACAGCCATGCCGGCGCACTGTTCCGCCTGATGAGCAACGAGCAGCGAGCGCTGCTGATCAACAACATCGCCGGCACCATGGCCAACGTCAGCGAGGACGTCATCCAGCGTCAACTGCAGCACTTCTACAAGGCCGATCCGGCCTATGCAGAAGGCATTGCCAAAGCCTTGGGCATAACCCTTGCCTAAGTCGAAGTGATAAAAAGAACCGCCCTCATTTGGGCGGTTTTTCAATGAAAATCACTACGGTTTAGCCGATTATTTGCCGTTAATTGCGCATTTTCCCGTGACCGCGCGCAAAAGCTGGTTCAAACTATGAGCTATCGACGCATTCACAGGGAGAAGCAGGGCGATGCAAGGTCACCCGGACGTAATCAACTACCTCGTCATGTTGCTGAAGGGCGAACTGGCAGCACGCGATCAATACTTCATTCATTCACGGATGTATGAAGATTGGGGCCTGGGCAAGCTCTTCGAGCGCATCAACCACGAGATGGAAGAAGAGACGCAGCACGCCGATGCGCTGATGCGCCGTATCCTCATGCTCGAAGGCACCCCGGACATGCGCGCTGACGATCTGGAAGTGGGCAGCACCGTGCCCGAGATGATCGCTGCCGACCTCAAGCTCGAGTACAAAGTCCGCGCCGCGCTGTGCAAGGGCATCGAGCTGTGCGAGCTGCACAAAGACTACATCAGCCGCGACATCCTGCGCGCGCAGTTGGCAGATACCGAAGAAGATCACACCTACTGGCTGGAGAAGCAGCAGGGCCTGATCAAGGCTATCGGCCTGGAGAACTACCTGCAGTCGCAGATGTAAGTTATCCACAGCTGAAAAAAAGCCCCTGTCACTCACATGACAGGGGCTTTTTCATGGCCGCTAGATCAGGCCCGATCTCGCTCCAGCAGTGGTTTCAGATAGTGCCCGGTATAGGACTGCTGCTGCTCGGCCAGCTCTTCAGGCGTACCGACGGCAATGATCTGCCCCCCCTTGGAGCCACCCTCCGGCCCCAGGTCCACCAGCCAGTCCGCCGTCTTGATCACATCCAGGTTGTGCTCGATGACTACCACGGTGTTGCCGTGGTCGCGCAGACGATGCAGCACGTCCAGCAGTTGCTGGATATCGGCGAAGTGCAAACCTGTGGTCGGTTCGTCGAGGATGTACAGGGTCTTGCCGGTATCGCGCTTGGACAGCTCGCGCGACAGCTTGACCCGCTGCGCCTCGCCACCCGACAGCGTGGTGGCTGACTGCCCCAGCTTGATGTAGGAAAGCCCCACGTCCATCAGCGTCTGCAGCTTGCGCGCCAGTGCCGGTACCGCGTCGAAGAACCCACGGGCATCCTCGATGGTCATTTCCAGCACCTCGTGGATGTTCTTGCCCTTGTACTTGATCTCCAGGGTTTCGCGGTTATAGCGCTTGCTCTTGCACACGTCGCACGGCACGTAGATGTCCGGCAGGAAGTGCATTTCCACCTTGATCAGGCCGTCGCCCTGGCACGCCTCACAGCGCCCGCCCTTGACGTTGAACGAGAAACGCCCCGGGCCATAGCCGCGGGAACGCGCCTCCGGCACACCGGCGAACAGCTCACGGATCGGCGTGAAGATGCCAGTGTAGGTCGCCGGGTTCGAACGCGGGGTGCGACCGATCGGGCTCTGGTCGATATCGACCACCTTGTCCAGGTGTTGCAGGCCATCGATGCTGCTGTGCGGCGCCGGCTCCAGGGTGCTGGCACCGTTGAGCGCGGTGGCCGCCAGGGGGAACAGGGTGTTGTTGATCAGCGTCGATTTGCCCGAGCCGGACACACCGGTCACGCAAGTCAAAAGGCCAATCGGCAGTTCCAGGTCGACGTTCTGCAGGTTGTTGCCGCGCGCGCCCTTGAGCTTGAGCGACAGCTTCTTGTTGCGCGGAGTGCGCTTGGCCGGCACGACAATCTTCTTGCGCCCGGACAGGTACTTGCCGGTCAGCGAATCGGGGTGTGCCATCACCTCGTCCGGTGTGCCCTCGGCGACGATCTGCCCGCCATGCACGCCGGCCCCAGGGCCGATATCCACCACGTAGTCGGCCAGGCGGATGGCATCCTCGTCGTGCTCCACCACGATCACCGTGTTGCCCAGGTCGCGCAGGTGGTTGAGGGTGGCCAGCAGGCGGTCGTTGTCCCGTTGATGAAGGCCGATGGACGGTTCATCAAGGATGTACATGACGCCCACCAGACCGGCGCCGATCTGGCTGGCCAGGCGGATCCGCTGGGCCTCGCCGCCGGACAGGGTGTCGGCGCTGCGGTCGAGGGTCAGGTAGTCGAGGCCGACGTTGACCAGGAACTGCAGGCGCTCGCAGATTTCCTTGAGGATCTTTGCCGCGATCTCGCCACGGCGGCCGGTCAGGGTCAGGTCGCTGAAATAATTGCTGGCTTCACCGATCGGCAGGTTGGTCACCGCCGGCAGGGTCTTCTCGCCCACCCACACATGCCGCGCCTCACGGCGCAGGCGGGTGCCGCGGCAGTCGGGGCAGGGCTGGGTGCCAAGGAACTTGGCCAGCTCTTCGCGCACGGTGGCCGACTCGGTCTCGCGGTAGCGGCGCTCGAGGTTGGGCACGATGCCTTCGAACGGGTGCGAGCGCTTGACGATATCGCCCCGGTCGTTGAGGTACTTGAAGTCGACGCTTTGCTTGCCGCTGCCGTGCAGGATGACCTTCTGGTCTTCGGCCGACAGCTCGCCGAACGGCTGTTCAAGGCTGAAGCCATAGTGTGCCGCCAGCGAACCGAGCATCTGGAAGTAATAGACGTTACGCCGGTCCCAGCCGCGTATCGCCCCCTCGGCCAGGGTCAGCTCGCTGTTGACCAGGCGCTTGGTATCGAAGAACTGCTTCACCCCCAGGCCATCGCAGGTCGGGCAGGCGCCGGCCGGGTTGTTGAAGGAGAACAGCTTCGGTTCCAGCTCGCTGATCGCATGGCCGCAGATCGGGCAGGCGAAGCGCGCGGAGAAGATCGTCTCTTCGCCGTCCTCGTCATCCATCGGTGCTACCAGGGCGATGCCGTCCGCCAGCTTGAGCGCGGTCTCGAACGACTCGGCCAGGCGCTGTTGCAGGTCGGCACGCACCTTGAAGCGGTCCACCACCACATCGATGCTGTGCTTCTTCTGCTTGTCCAGCTTGGGCAGTTCGTCCAGCTCGTAGAGCTTGCCGTTGACCCGCGCACGCACGAAGCCCTGGGCGCGCAGCTCGTCGAACACCGCCAGGTGCTCACCCTTGCGCTCGCGGATCACCGGCGCCAGCAGCATCAGCTTGCTGCCTTCGGGGTTTTCCAGCACCAGGTCGACCATCTGGCTGATCGTTTGCGCTTCCAGCGGAATATCGTGGTCCGGGCAGCGCGGCGTGCCCACCCGCGCATAGAGCAGGCGCAGGTAGTCGTAGATCTCGGTGATGGTGCCCACGGTGGAGCGCGGGTTGTGCGAGGTGGACTTCTGCTCGATGGAAATCGCCGGCGACAGGCCTTCGATGGTGTCGACGTCGGGCTTTTCCATCATCGACAGGAACTGCCGGGCGTAGGCCGACAGCGATTCCACATAGCGGCGCTGGCCCTCGGCATACAGCGTGTCGAACGCCAGCGACGACTTGCCGGAGCCGGACAGGCCGGTGATTACGATCAGCTTGTCCCGCGGTAGCGTGAGGTCGATGTTCTTCAGGTTGTGGGTACGTGCCCCACGAATCAGGATCTTGTCCACTGCGGCCTCGCTCGGCGGGCATAAACAAAGGAGTATACGGCGCGCTGCCAGTACGCGGCAAAGCGTCGCGCAGATGCCGCCAAGCCGTCGGACTGATAGAATCGCCGCCGGTTCACACGAGGTTAATCCATGCACGACACCCACAACGAGCGCATGAGTGGCAGCGAAACCCGCGCCGCTAGCGGCCTGGCCCTGGTCTTTGCCTTTCGTATGCTGGGCATGTTCATGGTATTGCCGGTGCTGGCCACCTACGGCATGGACCTGGCCGGTGCCACGCCTACGCTGATCGGCCTGGCCATCGGCGCCTATGGCCTGACCCAGGCCGTGCTGCAGATTCCGTTCGGCATGATCTCCGACCGCATCGGCCGCCGCCCGGTGATCTACCTGGGCTTGGTGATCTTCGCCCTCGGCAGCGTGCTGGCGGCCCAGGCCGACTCGATCTGGGGCGTGATCGCCGGGCGCATCCTGCAAGGTGCCGGGGCCATTTCCGCAGCCGTCATGGCGCTGCTGTCCGACCTCACCCGCGAGCAACACCGCACCAAGGCCATGGCCATGATCGGCATGAGCATCGGCCTGTCGTTTGCCGTTGCCATGGTCGTCGGGCCGCTGCTGACTCGCGCCTTCGGCTTGTCAGGATTGTTCCTCGCCACTGCAGGACTTGCCCTGGTCGGTATCGCCCTGATCGCCTTCGTCGTGCCCAACACCCACAAGACCCTGCAGCACCGCGAGTCCGGCGTGGCCCGTCAGGCCCTGGGCCCGACCCTGCGCCATCCGGACCTTCTGCGCCTGGACGTGGGCATTTTCGTCCTGCACGCCATCCTCATGGCCAGCTTCGTCGCGCTGCCGCTGGCCTTCGTCGAGCGTGGCGGGCTGCCGAAGGAAGAGCACTGGTGGGTGTACCTGACCGCGCTGCTGGTTTCATTTTTTGCAATGATCCCCTTCATCATCTACGGCGAGAAGAAGCGCAAGATGAAACGCGTGCTGCTTGGCGCGGTCAGTGTGTTGCTGCTGGTGGAGCTGTTCTTCTGGCAGTGGGCTGACAACTTGCGCGGACTGGTGATCGGCACCGTGGTATTCTTTACCGCCTTCAACCTGTTGGAGGCATCCTTGCCTTCGCTGGTCAGCAAGGTGTCGCCCGCCGGTGGCAAAGGGACTGCAATGGGTGTGTACTCCACCAGTCAGTTCCTGGGTGCCGCGCTGGGAGGAATCATCGGTGGCTGGTTGTTCCAGCACGGTGGCCTGAGCATGGTGTTTCTCGGTTGCGCGGGGCTGTGTGCCCTGTGGCTGGTCACTGCGTTGCGCATGAACGAGCCGCCTTACGTGACCAGCCTGCGCATGCCGCTGACGCCAGAGGCAGTCCGGGAAGCCGGGCTTACCGAGCGCCTGATGGCCGTGCCGGGTGTGACCGACGCCGTGGTGGTGGCAGAAGAAGCCGCCATCTATATCAAACTGGATACGAAAATTTTGGACCGTGCGACCCTCGAGCGTCTGGTAAACCCAGCCTCTTCGGCGTGCGAAGCCTAGGAGAACGTTATGGCCCGTGGGGTTAACAAAGTCATTCTGGTCGGTACCTGCGGTCAGGATCCCGAAGTCCGCTACCTGCCCAACGGTAACGCCGTGACCAACCTGAGCCTGGCCACCAGCGAGCAGTGGACCGACAAGCAGTCCGGCCAGAAGGTCGAGCGCACCGAGTGGCACCGCGTTTCGCTGTTCGGCAAGGTTGCCGAAATCGCCGGCGAGTACCTGCGCAAAGGTTCGCAGGTGTACATCGAAGGCAAGCTGCAGACCCGCGAGTGGGAAAAAGACGGCATCAAGCGCTACACCACCGAGATCATTGTCGACATCAACGGCACCATGCAGCTGCTCGGCGGCCGTCCGCAGAACCAGCAAGGTGGCGGCGACCAGTACAACCAGGGTGGTGGCAACAACTACAACCAGGGTGGCGGCCAGCAGCAGTACAACCAGGCCCCGCGCCAGCAAGCCCAGCGTCCTCAGCAGGCGCCACAGCGCCCAGCGCCGCAGCAGCCGGCTCCGCAGCCAGCCGCTGACTTCGACAGCTTCGACGACGATATTCCGTTCTGATCGCAAGCGCTCGGCGTCACGCCAACTCGAAAAACCCAGGGCCTGTGCCCTGGGTTTTTTTATGGACCCTTGCGCAGTAACGCAATCACCGGCCGATGGCATATTGGCGCCAGGAATCTTGGCTTTGTCTGGCGCAACTGGTAGCGTGCGCGCCACGACGCACAGGGTGTGCGCAGGTCATCACAGGGAGCAGCACATGACAGTCGCCAATACCGTCATCACCGGCATTGAACTCGAGCAATTGCTGGACCGCCTCGACGGCGTCCTCCAGGACCATGGCGCGGCCGCGCTGCTGGAGCAGCTTCAGGCCGAGCCGCTGCAAGCCGACTCGATCGGCTCGATCGAGCGCCTGCATGTGCTGTGGGTCAACGCCGGTGACCTCCACGCCGCCACCCGCGTGCTCGAGCATGACGGCCAACGCCTGCTTGAACACTGCGACCCCGCCGCCCGCGCCGAAATGAGCATGTGCCTGCTGCTCAAGCGCCTGCGCCTGGCCAATTACCGCGACGACGAAGCGCTGCTGGAACAGCTGCTCGACCACGCCCAGGCCATGGCCCAGGTCGCGCCGGACTACGACGTCGAGCACTACCGCCGCGCGAGTATCTTCGAGCAGCTCGAGCAGCGCTCCCTGGCGCTGGCGCTCAAAGCCATCGATGCCCGCCACGCCCTGACCCTGCTCAACCCCGGGCGTGCCAGCCTGCGCGCCTGGGACCTGGCCGACCGCGCCTGCCGCCGCGCCTGGGCGCTGCACAATCACCAGCAGCAGGCCGAAGCCCGCGAGGTTGCCCTCGAAGCCGTGGCCGCGTTGCGCCAGGCCGGCCCGGACCAGGACATCGACCAGGGCGACTGGACCTGGCTGGGCAATGGCCTGATCGAGCTGATCCCGTTGCGCCTGGCCATGTTCGAGCAACCGGTGATGGCGCTGATCGCCGACCTGTCGCTGGCCCGGCGCCGCGAGTGGGAAGTGCGCCTGGCGCGCCTCGCCGCCCGGGCCATGCATGCCCAGGGCGACCTGCCGGGCGCCTTGCGCATCCTGCCGGCAGCAGCCATTGCCCTGGACAGCGATGGCGACAACAGCTTCATTGCCTTTGAGCTGCCCTGGCTGGTCGAGGCAGGCGAAATCGAACGGGCAGGGCGGCGAGCCTTCCACGAGATCTACGACCTGCGCGCAGCCGCCGCGCCCGTCGCGGCCCAGGTGGTGGTCGAGCGCCTGCTCGCCCAGGACCCGAGCGTCTGGTGGCCACTGTGCGTCATGCGCGCCTGTGACAGTGAAGAGGTGCTGGAGCACTTCCTGGCGTGCCTGCCGGCCCTCGACGAGTCGCCAGCGGGGAAGGGCGCGCTGCTCGAAGCGCTGTACGACGATGGCGAACAGCCCGAACAGCTCGCGCGCCTGTATGCCCTGGCCCTGGCCGACGCCCAGCGCATCGCCCCGCGCCACCCCTGGATCCTGCGCTTGCAGGCCGTGCGCGACCGGCAGGCCGGGCGCATCGACGCGGCCGCCGAGCTGGCCCTGCTGCAGGAAGCCTTCGCCAGCGGTCAGCTGGATGACCACCGCAGCAGCTATGCCCTGATGTACGCCACGGCCGATGCGCAGGGCCTGCTCGCCGCCTTGCACCTGCCAGCGTTCACCCTGGCCAGTGGCTACGACTACTACAACCACAGCGGCAAACTGTCGGGGTTGGTCGAGCACTTCATCGAAACCCTCACGCCAGAGCAGCAGGCAGAAGCCCGGCACTTGTGCGAGATGGTCCAGCGCGAGGGCTACGAGCGCGGCCAGGCATGCCTGGAGCGCTACTTCGCCACCGGCCAGGGGCATCGCGGCGACGGTTGCGCGCACCTGTACTCGATGCTGTGCAACAACCTGGCGATCAACTACCGCTACCTCAAGGGCCAGGAGCGCGTCGCGGCGTCCATCGAACTGCACCAGCGCGGCATCGACGCCAGCCCCTTCGCCGAGCACTACGACGGCCTGCTCAACGCCCAGCTCGCCCTCGACGACCACGCCGCAGTGTGCCAGGCGGCGGAAGCCCTGTGGCACTTCGTCCTTGCTCATGGCTACGGTCGCCACGACCCGGATGAGTACATCGGCAAGGTCGCCAGGGCGCTGTATTTCCTCGACCGCGACCACGAGATCACGATCTGGCTGCAACGACTGCTCGACTGGCAAGCCGAGCAGGAAATCACCGATCAGCAAGTGGACTACGACGGCCTGCGCTGCCGGCTGAAAGTAGCCCTGCACCTGGCCCCCACCCAGCCGGACGCCGCGCTGGCGCTGTGGCAGCGCTTTGAAGCGATCATCGTTGGCCACAACGACACGCTGCTGACCTGGGATGCCGGTGACCTGTTCAAGAACCTCGGCCGCAAGGATGAAGCCATCGCCCGCTACACTGCCGCGCTGGCCCTGTGTGCCGGCAGCGAGGCGCCCCACGACGTGGCCAACGCCGCCACCCTGCGCCAGATCATCGACGAGATGCAGCAGGAGCCGGTACAGGCGCCTGCGGCCAAGCGCTGGTGGCAAGTGTGGAAATGATCGCCACCCCGCGCGCTGGCGCCTACGCGCCGCGCAACCTGCTCAACGCCGAAGCGCTCAAGCGCCGCCTAGAGCAACGCAGCCAGGCCCGGGGCGACGAAGCGTCGGTGCGCAGCTGGCTGCTCAACCATTTCTACCGCCAGCTGGTCGGCAACTTCGAGCCAGTGCACAGGGTGCACAGCCTCGAGCAGGCCGCGACCTTGCTGCAAGGCCAGGCCGTACCGGCCTGGGTCGGCCGCCACCTGGAACAGGCGGCCAAGGCGGACGGCGCCGTGACGCTCGCCTGGCTCGACCCGGAACACCCTGCGGTGCTGGAGCAGGAGGCGATGCTGGTGGAGTTCCTCGCCGCGCGCAAAGGCACGGCGCTGTACGGCAAGCTCGAACGCATCAACTGCCCGCAGGCCCTGGCGCTGTGGCACCAGGAACACGCCCGCATGGCCGCGCGCCAGGCCCAGGGTTGGCGCCAGAGCCGGCCCGAGGCCGTGCGCCAGGTGGTCGAATGCGCCGAGCACGCGTTGGTCGAGCTGCTGCCGGACGGCCCGCACCTGCGCGAGGAAATGGCCTACGAAAGCTACGTGATGCGCCACTGCCTCGGCCAGTTCGCCGACCGTCGTGCCCTGCACGGCGGCTACGGCGAAAGCTACGCCGAGGCCGTCGAGGCCGGGCGCATGCGCATCTTCAGCCTGCGCGATGGCCAGGGCCAGCCGCACATCACCATCAGCCTGCTGGTCATGGCCGACGGCAGCCTGCGCCTCGACCAGCTCAAGGGCAAACAGAACCGCCCGCCGATCGCCCGCTACCTGGACGACGTGCTCAGGTGCCTGAATGCGCTGGGCGCCGACCGGCAAACGCCGGCGGATTGCCTGGCCATCGGAGTGGTGCGCTGTGACGCGGGCTGGTGCCGGCTGGAAGCGGTGACCGACCCCGCAACCCAGGCGCGGCTGATCGCCCAGCACCCGCAGTTGTTCGACCGTTTCGCCGCGCCCTCGGCGCTGGTGGAATGGCTGGTGGCGGCGCGTCAGCCCGAACAGTTGCGGGCGACGCCACCGCGTACCGCCACGTTGCGCTACGCCTTGCGCCACCTGCTTGGCCAGCCCGCACATGACGGCCCGGTCTATGCCACCGAAGCCGTGACCTGGCCCGGCATGACCGCGGCCATGGCCGCTGGCATCGCCGATTGGCTATCCACCCACCGCTGAGGCTATTGCGATGTTGATCTTCCTGGGCATGCTGGTCGCCACTTGGCTCCTTGCACGCTGGCTGCGCCCGCGCGCACCGGATTTCGAGCTGTTCAGCCCCCGCAAGCATCTTGCACTGGCGCTGGCGAGCCCCATGGCAGACGCCATGCAAGTGGACGGCTTCTACAACAAGCACTGCATGAACTTCACCCAAAGTGCCCAGGACTTCCTGCGCATACCCTTGCTGCACATCGCCGGCCTGCAAGGCAGCGCCAGCGACGAAGAGATCCAGCGCTACTTCGCCACGGACTTCGAGCGCCAGTGGTTCCGCCTCGACCTGCTCAACTTGCAACCGACCGACGACCCGCGTGCCTCGCTGGCCTTCGCCTGCCTGCGCTGCGCCTTTCTTGTGCGCTGCGCCCTGTTGCTGGGTTGGCTGGCGCCCGACATTGGCTGGCGCGTGCTGTTGCTCAACGCCCAGCGCGCCCAGGACTGTTTCGATGGCTGGGCGGATTTCGGCGCGGCCTACCTTGCCGGTCGTCGGCAATGGGTCGGGGCCTTTCGCGCCGATTCGCTGGGTCTTTTTGACGAGCAGCGGCTTCAGGCATTACTGGCGCCCGAGGGGCGTTGGGCCGGCCTGCCATGGCGCGAAGTGCCTGCGTTGAGTCCAGAACTTCAGCCGGCGTGAGCGCATGTTTTTTGTTGCAAGATGTTGGGGTTTTCGATGTAGGAATACTCTGAAACCCCATTCAAGTAATTGAATTTCGAGCGTATCACTGATTGCTGTTGCAGCCCCTCAATGAAATCTGATGATGGCTCTAACATGTGTTGTTGCTTATGTGTGTGAAAGTTAAGTTAAAACTACGGAATATTGTTGCAAGCAATAACCTGACAACTTTCCCGTGTGGGTCAGGGTATATATGAGTGCCATCAGGGAAACCCCTAGAGGCCCAATGCATCAGCGTTTGCTATCCATTTGAGTGATTGCAAAGTGTTATTGATAGCATTAGGCTACTCAGCCGTTTGATCGACTGCCCACCGGATTGTGGGCTGAATCAATAGAACTTCCAGATCGACAAATCCTGAACGTCAGTTCCAGGGTCGATGGCGAGGTTCTAACTGTGAGAAAAGGATGTCCTACTCTTCGAAACTGGCCGCGCGCTATCTTGAACTTGGCAAAAATGCTGTCTCCCCCGGCTCTTTCGGCGGTGAAGACGTGCGTTTTTCCACCGAGTTCGAAGCCCTCGAAAACGAGCTGACCCGCGCCCAGTCGATCCACGCCAGCGGCCAGGTGGACTGGCTGAAAATCCTCGAGAACAGCGAAGCGCTATTGCGCGACCAGTCCAAGGATCTGCGCGTGGCCTCGTGGTTCACCTGGGCCCTGTTCCAGCGTGAATCCTACGCCGGCCTGCTGGCTGGCATCAGCGTGCTGCGCGAGCTGTGCGAGCAGCATTGGGACGACGTCCACCCCGCCAAACCCCGTACCCGTTCCGCCGCCATCGGCTGGCTGGTGCCGCGCCTCGAACAGGCGCTGGGTGCCGACATCGCCATCAAGGAGCAGTTGCCGCTGTTCCAGCAGATGGTCGAGCAGTTAAGCGGCCTGGAGGCGGCGCTGTCCGCCCGGCTGGGGGACGACGCGCCCCTGCTGCTGCCGATCTGCCGCGCACTCAAGGGCCAGGTCCAGCGCTCCGCCGACAACGAACCACAACCCGGCGCAGTCGGCGCCATCGTCGCCCAGGTCAAGCAGGCCGCCACCCAACTGTTCACCCCCGGCGAGCCGGTGGAGAACGAAAAGGACGCCAACAAGGCCCTGCGCGCCCAGCAAGAGCAGGGCCGGCAGCTGTGCGTATGGTGGCAGCGGCAGAAAGCCACCGACCTGCGCGCCCTGCGCCTGAACCGCACGTTGCTGTGGTTGCCCATCGAAGCGATGCCCGAGCGCAACGCCGAGAACGTCACCGCCCTGCGCGGCCTGCCCGCCGACAAACTCAAGAGCTACAAGGATCGCTTCGAGCAGGGCAACTACGCCGACCTGCTGGTGGAGCTGGAAAACAGCGTGGCCAAGGCGCCGTTCTGGTTCGATGGCCAGCGCCTGGTGTGGGAATGCTGCCAGGCCCTGAACGTCGAAGCCGGCATGCGCGAAGTGGAGATGAACTTCGCCTCGCTGTTGCAACGCCTGCCTAGCGTCGTCGAGCTCAAGTTCCACGACGGCACCCCGTTCGCCGACCCCGAGACCCGCGCCTGGGTCGCCGCCCAGGTCACCCCCCACCTGCAAACCGCCGCGGCCCAGCCAGTGGCCGAGCCCGGCGTGCGCCATGCGCCCTGGGACGAAGCCCTGGAGGCGAGCCTGCCGATCCTGCGCAAGGACGGCCTCAAGAGCGCGGTGCAGCACCTCAAGCAGCAGATGCAGGGCGCCCATGGCGGGCGCGAGCGCTTTTTCTGGCAACTGAGCCAGGCGCGCCTCTGCTACACGGCCAAGAAATACGAACTGGCCAAGACCCAACTGGAAGCCCTCGACGAGCAACTGCGCCAATCCGGCCTGGATGCCTGGGAGCCAGACCTGTCGTTGCAGGTATTGCACCTGTTGCACACCTGCTGCGAGCTGCTGCCGCAGAACCATGTGGTGCGCGAACGCAAGGACGAGATCTACCGCAGGCTGTGCCACCTCGATCTCGAAGTCGTACTCGAATAGGCCCAAGGGCCATAACCCTCAAGGAGAAAACCAATGGCCAAAGAAGGCTCGGTAGCCCCCAAGGAACGCATCAACGTTACCTTCAAACCCGCCACCGGCGGAGCTCAGGAAGAGATCGAACTGCCGTTGAAGCTGCTGGCGATCGGTGACTACACCCTGCGTGCCGACGATCGCAAGATCGAAGACCGCAAGCCGATCAGCATCGACAAGATGAACTTCGACGAAGTGCTGGCCAAGCAGGAACTGAGCATGACCCTGGCCGTGCCGAACCGCCTGCAGGAAGGCGCCGAAGGCGACGAGCTGGCGGTGAGCCTGCGCGTCAACACCATGAAGGACTTCAACCCGGCCAGCCTGGTCGAGCAAGTCCCAGAGCTGAAGAAGCTGATGGAGCTGCGCGAAGCCCTGGTTGCCCTGAAAGGCCCGCTGGGCAACGCCCCGGCCTTCCGCAAGGCCATCGAGGGTGTGCTGGCCGACAACGAGTCCCGCGAGCGCGTGCTCGGCGAGCTGGGCCTGAACGCTCAGCCGGACGCCTGATCCCCCTAGTCAAGGAAGCCTAATTGCCATGAGCACCGCAGCAGAGCAACAGAGCGCCGAGAACAGCGAATTCAGCATTCTCGACAGCATCATCGCCGAAACCCGCCTGACCCCGGATGACGAAGCCTACGACATCGCCAAGCGCGGCGTGTCGGCCTTCATCGAAGAACTGCTCAAGCCGCAGAATGACGGCGAGCCGGTCAAGAAAGCGCTGGTCGACCGCATGATCGCCGAGATCGATGCCAAACTCAGCCGCCAGATGGACGAGATCCTCCACCACCCGGACTTCCAGTCCATGGAGTCCGCCTGGCGCGGCCTGCAGTTGCTGGTCGACCGCACCAACTTCCGCGAAAACATCAAGATCGAGATCCTCAACGTCTCCAAGCAGGACCTGCTGGACGACTTCGAAGACTCGCCGGAAGTCATGCAGGCTGGCCTGTACAAGCACATCTACACCGCTGAATACGGCCAGTTCGGTGGCCAGCCGGTTGGCGCGGTCATCGCCAACTACTTCATGTCGCCGAGCTCGCCCGACGTCAAGCTGATGCAGTACGTCTCCAGCGTCGCCTGCATGTCCCACGCGCCGTTCATCGCCGCGGCCGGCCCGAAATTCTTCGGCCTCGAAAGCTTCACCGGCCTGCCAGACCTGAAGGACCTGAAGGATCACTTCGAAGGCCCGCAGTTCACCAAGTGGCAGAGCTTCCGCGAGTCCGAGGACGCGCGCTACATCGGCCTGACCGTGCCGCGTTTCCTGCTGCGCAACCCGTACGACCCGGAAGAGAACCCGGTCAAGTCGTTCGTCTACAAGGAAACCGTGGCCAACAGCCACGAGCACTACCTGTGGGGCAACACCGCCTACGCCTTCGGCACCAAGCTGACCGACAGCTTCGCCAAGTTCCGCTGGTGCCCGAACATCATCGGCCCGCAGAGCGGTGGCGCGGTTGAAGACCTGCCGCTGCACCACTTCGAGAGCATGGGCGAGATCGAGACCAAGATCCCGACCGAAGTACTGGTGTCCGACCGTCGCGAGTACGAGCTGGCCGAAGAGGGCTTCATCGCCCTGACCATGCGCAAGGGCAGCGACAACGCGGCGTTCTTCTCGGCCAACTCGGCGCAGAAACCGAAGTTCTTCGGCATCAGCGCCGAAGGCAAGACTGCCGAGCTGAACTACAAGCTGGGCACCCAGCTGCCGTACATGATGATCGTCAACCGCCTGGCCCACTACATCAAAGTCCTGCAGCGCGAGCAGCTGGGCTCCTGGAAGGAACGCACCGACCTGGAGCTGGAACTGAACAAGTGGATCCGCCAGTACGTGGCCGACCAGGAGAACCCGAGCGCCGAAGTGCGTGGCCGTCGTCCGCTGCGCGCCGCCCAGGTGATCGTCAGCGACGTGGAAGGTGAGCCGGGCTGGTACCGCGTCAGCCTGAACGTGCGTCCGCACTTCAAGTACATGGGCGCCGACTTCACCCTGTCGCTGGTCGGCAAGCTGGACAAGGAGTAAGCGACGATGGGCAATGGTTACGGAAGCCTGTTCGAGCGCCTGAGCGGCGAAGCCGACCAGCGCGCCAACTGGCGGCGTGAAGACGCCGCCATGGCTTCCGTGGCCGCTCATCTTGCGAAGATGCTCAGCACCCGGGCCGGCAGCGTGCAGACGCTCGCCGACTACGGGCTGCCCGACCTCAACGACATGCGCCTGAGCCTGCACGACGCGCTCAGCCAGGCACGCCGGGCCATCGAGTACTTCATCGAAGCCTACGAACCGCGCATGTCCGATGTCCGGGTGGTGTCCCGCCCGCGTGATCACGATCAGCTCAAGCTGGCTTTCAGCATCGAAGGCCAGCTTGAGGTGGACGGAATCAAGCGCCAGGTCAGTTTTGCCGCGCGCCTGGATGGCAGCGGGCAAGTCAGAGTCAGTCAAGGAGACGAGTGATGTTGCGCCTCCCATAGCCTGAGTTTTCCCCCAACCCTTGCGCGGCAAACGGTCGGCCCTGTGGCCCGGCCCCGCGCATGCGCAGTACCGGCCACTGGCGGTACCCGAGAGCTGAATTCAGGCGGAACGACGGATGTCCTTCAATTACTACTACCAAAGCGAGCTGACGGCACTGCGCCAGCTGGGGCGGCGTTTTGCCGAACGCAGCCCGGCGCTGGCGCCGTACCTCGGCCAGGCCGGGCGCGACCCGGACGTCGAGCGCTTGCTTGAAGGTTTTGCCTTCCTCACCGGCCGCCTGCGGCAGAAGCTCGACGACGAACTGCCCGAGCTGACCCACTCGCTGATGCACCTGCTGTGGCCGAACTACATGCGCCCGCTGCCGGCCTTCAGCATCTTGCAGTTCGACCCCCTGCGCCAGGCCGGCCCGGCGCTGCGGGTCGAACGTGACACCCCGGTGGAAGGGCGGCCGATCGAGGGCGTCAGTTGCCGCTTTCGCACCTGCTACCCCACCGAAGTTTTGCCCCTGCGCCTGAGCGCGCTGAACTACTCGCTCAATGGCCAGGGCGCACTGCTCAGCCTGCGCCTGGACATGAACTGCGACGGCAACCTGGGCGACGTCAAGCTCAGCAAGCTGCGCCTGCACCTGGCCGGCGAGCGCTACATCAGCCAGATGCTCTACCTGAGCCTGCTGCGCGGTCTGGCCGGCATCGAGCTGATGCCGCTGGACAGCCACGGCAAACCGATGGTCAACGCCAAGGGCGAGCCGCTGCTGCTGCGTGCACCGGCGGCCAAGGTGCACCCGGTGGGCTTCGCCGAGGAAGAGGCGCTGATTCCCTACCCGCTGAACACCTTCCGCGGCTACCGCTTCCTGCAGGAGTACTTCGCCTTCCAGGACAAGTTCCTGTTCGTCGACGTGACCGGCCTGGACGTGCTGCAGAGCCTGCCCGAGGAAACCCTCAAGCAGGTGCATGGCGTCGAGCTGCGCTTCGACATCCGCCAGGGCGAGGCCCAGCGCCTGCGCCCGACCCTGGACAACGTCAAGCTGTACTGCACGCCGATCGCCAACCTGTTCAAGCACGACGCCCTGCCTATCCGTCTGGATGGCAAGCAGGACGAATACCTGCTGCTGCCGGCCGAGCTCGACCCCGAGCACTGCGGGGTGTTCTCGGTTGACGGCGTTACCGGCTGGAGCCCCGGCGGCCTCGGCTACCAGAGCTACGTACCCTTCGAATCGTTCGAGCACGACGCCAGCTTCGACGTGCCGGAGAACCGCTCGCACTACAGCATCCGCCAGCGCTCCTCGCTGCTGCATGACGGCCTCGACACCTACTTGAGCTTCGGCGTGCACCAGGCCGAATCCCACGAGACGCTGTCGATCGAGCTCACCTGCACCAACCAGAACCTGCCGCGGCGCCTGAAGCTCGGCGACATCTGCATGCTCAGCGAAGAGACCCCCGAGTTCCTCACCTTCCGCAACATCACCCCGGTCACCGCCAGCTACGCGCCGCCGCTGAACCGCGACTTCCTGTGGAAGCTGATCAGCAACATGTCGCTGAACTACCTGTCGCTGGCCGACGTTGATGCACTCAAGGTGATCCTCGAAACCTACGACCTGCCGCGTTACTACGACCAGCACGCGGAAAAGGTCAGCCGCCGCCTGCTTGGCGGGCTCAAGGCGATCCGCCACCAGCACGTCGACCGCCTGCACCGAGGCCTGCCGCTGCGCGGCCTGCGCACCGAACTGACAATCGACCCGGAGGGCTACATCGGCGAGGGCGACCTGTTCGTCTTCGCCTCGGTGCTCAATGAATTCTTCGCACTCTACGCCAGCCTCAACTCGTACCACGAGCTGCGGGTGAAAAGCACACAGGGGGAGGTGTACCAATGGACACCACGCATGGGCCTGCAACCGCTGCTGTAAGCCGGCTGAGCCGGAGCATCCGCGAGTACTCGCTGTTCCAGGCCGTGCTGCTGGTCATGGAACAGCTGCGCGAGGCGTACCCGTACCTGGAAGACGAAGAGCTCTACGACCTGGTCGAGTTCCAGGCCAACCCCAGCCTCGGTTTCCCCGGCAGCGACGTCGACCGCATCGAGTTCTTCCGCGAGCACGGCCAGTTGCGCGCGCGCATGCGCTTCAACCTGATCGGCCTGGTCGGCTCCAGCTCGCCGCTGCCGGCGTTCTATGGCGAACAGGCGCTGGGCGACAACGAGGACGGCAACCCCACGCGGATGTTCCTCGACCTGTTCCACCACCGCCTGCAACGCCTGATGCTGCCGATCTGGCGCAAGTACCGCTACCGCGCCAGCTTCGAGAGCGGCGCGCTGGATGGCTTCTCGTCGCACCTGTTCGCCCTGATCGGCCTGGGCGGCGACCAGATCCGCCAGGCCAAGGAACTGAACTGGAAACGCCTGCTGCCGTACCTCGGCGTACTCAGCCTGCGCGCCCACTCGGCGGCGCTGATCGAGGCCGTGCTGCGTTACTACTTCAAGCACGCCGACCTGGTGATCGAGCAGTGCCTGGAACGGCGCGTCGACATCCTCGAAGAGCAGTGCAACCGCCTGGGGCTGGCCAACAGCCTGCTGGGCGAGGACGCCGTGCTGGGCGAGCGCGTGCGCGACCGCAGCGGCAAGTTCCGCATCCACATCACCCAGCTGGACTGGCAGCGCTTTCACGAATTCCTGCCGATCGGTTTCGGCTACCAGCCGCTGTGCGCGCTGACCCGCTTCACCCTGCGCGACCCGCTGGACTACGACATCCGCCTGGAGTTGCGCCGTGAAGAGATCCGCGAACTGCGCATCGGCGAACAGAACGTCTGCCACCTGGGCTGGACCAGCTGGCTGGGTCGCGAGCGCGCCGATGGCGTGGTGACCCTGGGAAGCAAAATTCATTAAGGACCAATGGCCATGATCAACGTAGACCTGCAACAACTCGTCCAGGCCCTGGACGCCGACAGCCGCCGCGACCTGGAGCGCTCCGCCGAGCGCTGCGTCGCCCGCGGCGGCAGCAAGATCCTCATCGAGGACCTGCTGCTGGGCCTGCTCGAGCGCCCCGACAGCCTGTTGCAGCGTGCGCTGCAGGACGCCGCGATCGATACCGGTGCGTTCAGCGCCGCGCTGCAACCCAATGTCGAACACAGCGCCACCCGCAACCCGGTGTTTGCCCCGGAGCTGGTGCAGTGGCTGCAGGACGCGTTGCTGGTCTCCAACCTCGAGCTGGGCCAGAGCCAGGTCGACCAGGCTGCGCTGATCCTCGGCCTGCTGCGCAACCCGCTGCGCTATGCCGGCAGCCGCTACCACAAGCTGCTCGGCGGCCTGGATATCGAACGCCTCAAGGGCTACGCCCTGGCCCAGCAACCGGCTGCCGCCAAGGCCCCCGGCGCGCCCCAGGGCGAATCGATGTTGCAGCGCTTCACCCACAACCTCACCCAGCAGGCCCGTGACGGCAAGCTCGACCCGGTCCTGTGCCGCGACGCGTCGATCCGCCAGATGATCGATATCCTCGCTCGCCGCCGCAAGAACAACCCGATCGTGGTCGGCGAAGCCGGCGTGGGCAAGACCGCCGTGGTCGAAGGCCTGGCCGCGCGCATCGTCGCCGGCGAAGTGCCGCCGGCCCTGCAAGGGGTCGACCTGCTGGCGCTGGACATGGGCCTGCTGCAGGCTGGCGCCAGCGTCAAAGGTGAGTTCGAGCGCCGCCTCAAGGGGGTGATCGACGAGGTCAAGGCCGCGCCGCGCCCGGTGATCCTGTTCATCGACGAAGCCCACACCCTGATCGGCGCCGGCGGTAACGCCGGTGGCTCCGACGCCGCCAACCTGCTCAAGCCAGCCCTGGCCCGTGGCGAGCTGCGCACCATCGCCGCCACCACCTGGGCCGAGTACAAGAAGTACTTCGAGAAAGACCCGGCCCTGGCCCGTCGCTTCCAGCCGGTGCAACTGCTCGAACCCACCGTGGGCGAGGCGGTGACCATTCTGCGTGGCCTGGCCCAGCTGTACGAGAAGAGCCACGGCATCTACCTGCGCGACGACGCCGTGGTCGCTGCCGCCGAACTGTCGGCGCGCTACCTGACCGGCCGGCAGCTGCCCGACAAGGCCGTCGACGTGCTCGACACCGCCTGCGCCCGGGTGCGCATAAGCCTGGCTGCCGCCCCCGACAGCCTCGAGCGCCTGCGTGCCGAACTGGCCGAGGGCGAGCGCCAGCGCAACGCCCTGCGCCGTGACGCCGAGGCGGGCCTGGCCATCGACCACGAGGCCTTCGCCGCCCTCGAGCAGCGCCTGGCCGAAGCCCACGGGCAAGAGATCGAACTGGCCGCCCGCTGGGCCCGTCAGCGTGAGCTGGCCGAGCAGGTACTGGAGCTGCGCCAGCAGGTTGCCAACGCCGCCGTCGCACCAGCCGCGCAAGCCGAAGGCGAGGAGGGCGAGGCCGTCGTCGAAGGCGAAAGCCGCGAACAGCTGCAACAACGCCTGGCCGAGACCCATCAGGCCCTGCTCGACGCCCAGGCCGAAGAACGCCTGGTCAGCGCCGAAGTGTGCCCACGCCTGGTGGCCGAGGTGATCAGCGCCTGGACCGGCGTTCCGCTGAGCCAGCTGGCCCGCGAGCACAACGCCAAGGTGATCACCTTCGCCGACGACCTGCGCGCCCGCATCCGTGGCCAGGAGCAGGCCGTGCATGCGCTCAACCGCTCCATGCGCGCCACCGCCGCCGGCCTGAACAAGCCCGACGCACCGGTGGGCGTGTTCCTGCTGGTCGGCCCCAGCGGCGTCGGCAAGACCGAGACCGCGCTGGCGCTGGCCGACCTGCTGTACGGCGGCGACCGCTTCATCACCACCATCAACATGTCCGAGTTCCAGGAGAAGCACACCGTCTCGCGCCTGATCGGCGCGCCGCCCGGCTACGTCGGTTACGGCGAAGGCGGCATGCTCACCGAGGCGGTGCGCCAGAAGCCGTATTCGGTGGTGCTGCTGGACGAGGTGGAGAAGGCCGACCCGGACGTGCTCAACCTGTTCTACCAGATCTTCGACAAGGGCGTGGCCAACGACGGCGAAGGCCGCCAGATCGACTTCCGCAATACGCTGATCCTGATGACCTCCAACCTGGCCAGCGACCAGATCAGCGCCCTCTGCGAAAACGGCGAGCGCCCTGACGCCGAGCTGCTCGAACAGCACATCCGCCCGGCGCTCAGCCGCCACTTCAAGCCGGCGCTGCTGGCGCGCATGCGCGTGGTGCCGTACTACCCGGTGGGCGGCCCGGTGCTGCGCGAGCTGATCGAGATCAAGCTGGGCCGCCTGGGCGAGCGTTTGCAGCGTCGGCAACTGGGGTTCAGCCACTGCCAGGCGCTGGTCGACCACCTGGCCGAGCGCTGCAGCCAGAGCGAAGCCGGCGCGCGCCTGATCGACCACCTGATCGACACCCACGTGCTGCCCAAGGTCGCCGACCGCCTGCTCGACGCCATGGCCAGCGGCGAGGCGATCAGCCGCGTACACGCCACCCTCGACGGGGATGCCGGCGTGACCTGCGAGTTCGCCTGAGGTGGGGGTGATGTTCACGCACGTGCCCCAACCGCTGGCCTACGCCGAAGCGCTGCTGGGCACCTTCACCGAGCTGGCGCGGGCAACTGACGAGCAAGGCCTGCTGCAGGCACTGGTGCCGGCCGTGGCCGAGCTCAGCGGCTGCCCGCTGGTGCAGGTCTACCTGCTCGACCCGACCCACACCCGGCTCGGGCTCGAAGCCGCCTGGCTCGACGGGCGGCTGCTGGCGCGTGACTGCTCCAGCCTGCCGGCCGACTACAACGGCGAGCAGCTGTTGCAGTTCGCCCTGTGCCAGAACCGCGTGGTGAACATCAGCGACCTCTGCGCCAGCCTGTTCGACACCAGCTTCCTGCCCAGCCAGGCCACGCCCTGGCAAGCGCTGCTGGCGGTGCCCCTGCTGACCGCGCAACAGCGGGTGGCCGGGGTGCTGTTGTGCGTGAACCGCGTGCGCGGCGGGCTTGAAGCCTTCGCCGACTCCCTCGGCCAGCTCGGCAGCTTCACCATGGGCCAACTGCAACTGCTGCGCCGCCTGCACCAGCCCGGGGCACAGCCCCAGGCGACTGGCCGCGCCCCGGTGGCCGCCAGCAGCTACGGCCTGATCGGGCAGAGCCCGGCCATGCGCCAGACCTGCCAGATGATCAGCAAGGTCCTGCACAGCCCCTACACCGTGCTGCTGCGCGGCGAGACCGGCACCGGCAAGGAACTGGTGGCCCGCGCCATCCACGACTACGGCCCGCGCCGCTCCGGCGCGCTGGTGGTACAGAACTGCGCAGCCTTCCCCGAGAGCCTGCTGGAGAGCGAACTGTTCGGCTACCGCAAAGGCGCCTTCACTGGCGCGGACCGCGACCGCCCTGGGCTGTTCGATGCCGCCGACGGCGGCACCCTGCTGCTCGACGAGATCGGCGACATGCCCCTGGCCCTGCAGGCCAAGCTGCTGCGCGTGCTGCAAGAGGGCGAGATCCGCCCGCTGGGCGCCAACGTCACCCACAAGATCGACGTGCGCATCATCGCCGCCACCCACCGCGACCTGGCGCAGCTGGTCGCCGACGGCCTGTTCCGCGAAGACCTCTACTACCGCCTGGCGCAGTTCCCCATCGAGCTGCCGCCGCTGCGCCAGCGCGTCGGCGATGTCATCACCCTGGCCCGGCACTTCTGCGACAAGGCCTGCACTTTCCTGCAGCGCAGCCCGGTTGGCTGGACCCAGGCCGCTCTCGATCACCTCGAAAGCTACGCCTTCCCCGGCAACGTGCGCGAGCTCAAGGGCCTGGTGGAGCGCGCGGTGCTGCTGTGCGAAGGCGACGCGCTGGAGGTCGGCCACTTCTCGTTGAACCTGGCCGAACCGCCGCCCGAAGACAACGAGCTGAACCTGCGCGAGCGCCTCGAGAAGGTCGAGCGCAGCCTGCTGCTCGACTGCCTGCGCAAGCACGACGGCAACCAGACCCTGGCCGCCCGCGAACTCGGGCTGCCGCGGCGCACCCTGCTGTACCGGCTGGGGCGCCTGAACATCCAGATCGGCGATTGCGAGGGCTGACCGGCATGACCCCGACACTTACTCCCTTTACCCCAGGCGCACCCGTAACGGTGCCTGCCTCATCCGCACATGGAGCCGCCCCCATGCTTCACCGTTACTGCCGGGCCAGCTTGCTGGCCCTGCTCACCGCGTTCGCCCTGGCCGGTTGCACAGGCAACTACAAGTTCGACGACGACAGCTACCGCCCCCTGGGAGATCCCCAGGCCCTCAACCGTGACAACTGAGCGCAAGGAGCCCTGACCATGGAACTGGTTTTCGAACTGCTCGACAAACGCCAGCACGGCCGCACCGACGCGCCGAACAAGACCTTTGGCCGCGCCGGTGGCGAGATCGGCCGGGCCAAGGACTGCCACTGGTGCATCGAGGACGACAAACGTCACCTGTCCAGCCATCACGCCCAGGTCACCTACCACAACGGCGCGTTCTTCCTCACCGACACCAGCAGCAACGGCATCCGCCTGGCCAGCAGCGGTGCCCAGTTGCGCAAGGGTGAGCAGCACCGCATCGAGCAAGGCGCGGTGTACCGCATGGGTGACATCGAGGTGCGCGCGCGGCTGATCGACAGCGAGGCCGGCTACGACGTCGGTCTGGGCATGCCGGGTGGCGCCATCATCCCCGACGACGCCTTCCTTGAACTCGACCCCATCAGCGCCCTGGACCACGAAGAAACGCGCCTGCAACCGATGGACGAGCTGGCCGCCCTGGCCATGCCCGAGCCCCCGGCGCGCCAGCGTGCCGACTACGCGCAGATCGACCAGGAAAGCCTGATCGTGCCCACCCTGGTGCCTGCCGTGGCGCCAGAGCCCGCACCGGTGCCGGCCCCGCGCGAACGCCGCGACGACGCCTTCTGGAAGCGCTTCGGCGCGGCCCTGGGCGTCGACCTGGACAACCTCGACGAGCAGGCCCGCGAAGACCTCGCGGTGCAGGCCGCCGGGCTGCTGCGCCATAGCGTCGCCGGGCTGCAACAGAGCCTGCGCACCCGCAGCGAGCTGAAGAACGAACTGCGCCTGTCGCTGACCACCCCGCAAAGCGCCAGCCGCAACCCGATCAAGGCGCCGCTGGAAGCCGACCAGGTGCTCGGCGACCTGCTCAAGCCGCGCCGTGGTGGCCAGCTTTCTGCCGAGCAGGCAGTGGCCCAGGCCTTCCGCGACCTTCAGGCGCACCAGGTGGCCATGCTCGGCGCCAGCCGCCAGGCCCTGCGCAGCACTCTGGAGCACTTCGCCCCGGAACAGCTGGCGCTGCAATTCGAGCGTCAGGGCCGCCGCGGGCTGTTCGGCAGCCGCTGGAAGGCCTACGTGCGCTACCACCAGGCCCTGGTGGGCAACGAAGACTGGAGCGAGCGCCTGCTGACCAAGGACTTCGCCCGCACTTACGAAGAGCAGGTCCGCCTGATCGCTTCGCTCAATCACGACCCGCAAGGATAACCCCATGACTCGCATCACCCGCACGATGCTCAGGGCGACGTGGGCCCTGGCCACCCTGTCCTGGCTGGCCGGCTGCAGCGCCCTGTCGCCGTACTCGCACATGACCAAGCTCGACCTCACCCTGACCGCCACCGACCAGCTCAACCTGGACATCAACGGCCGGCCGTCGCCGGTGGTGGTGCGCCTGTACGAGCTCAAGCACCCGGTGGCCTTCGAGAGCACCGATTTCTTCACCCTCTACCAGAGCCCGAAAGAAGCCCTGTCGCAGGACATGGTGGCCACCGAGGAGCACGAACTGCGCCCCGGCGAAACCCTGAGCCTGAAGCTCAGCATCGACCCCGACAGCCGCTTCGTCGGCGTCATGGCCGCCTACCGCGACCTCGACCAGGCGCAGTGGCGCCGGGTGCAGGCCATTCGCGCCGGCGAGCGGGTCACCGCCAACCTCTACCTCGACCAGGCCGGTATCCACAACGGTGTGCCGGCCGTGGCGCAAGCGGGTGATCAGCGATGAACGTGCACAAGGTAGTCTGGCAGGAAGGGATGCTGCTGCGTCCCCAGCATTTCCAGCACAACGACCGTTACTACGACAGCCAGATGAAGACCCGCACCCAGCTGCTGGGCACCTACACCTACGGCTTCATCAACCTGGAAATCGACCTGCAGTTCCTCAACATGGGCAAGCTGGTGATCAGCCGCGCCGCCGGCATCCTGCCCGACGGCAGCCTGTTCGAGCTCGACGGCAGCAGCGAGCCGCTGGCCCTGGACGTGCCGCCGAACACCGGCGCCACGCCGATCTTCATGGCCCTGCCGCTGGTCACCGGCAACCACATCGAGGCGCGCCGCCCCGAGCAGTCCGACGTGCTGACCCGCTACACCACCTACGAGGTGGAGGTGTCCGACTCCAACGCCGGCGACGACAACAGCAGCCAGATCAACTGCGCGCGCCCGGACTTCCGCCTGCTGCTGGGCGAGCAGCAAACCGACCAGGCCTACGTCAAGCTCAAGGTCTGCGAGATCCTCGACACCTCGCCCGACGGCGTCATCAGCCTCGACCCGAACTTCGTGCCCACCTACATCCGCACCCACGCCTCGGTGTACCTGCTGTCGTGCCTCAAAGAGGTCATCAGCATGCTGGCGCTGCGTGGCGACACCCTGGCCGAGCGCATCCGCTCCAACGGCAAGGTCGGTGGCGCCGAGGTCGGCGACTTCATGATGCTGCAGCTGATCAACCGCACCGAAATGCTCCTGCGCCACTACCTGAGCCTGGAGCAGGTGCACCCCGAAGAGTTGTACCGCACCTTCCTGATCATGCTCGGCGACCTGTCGACCTTCTCCAGCGACACCAAGCGCCCGCGCCTGGACGCCCGCTACCAGCACAGCGACCAGGGCGCGAGCTTCCGCAAGCTGATGGAGTCGATCCGCCAGGTACTGTCGATGGTGCTCGAGCAGCACGCCATCGAGCTGGAACTGCAACAGCGCCAGTACGGCATTCTGGTTTCGCCGCTGCACGACCCGGGCCTGCTCACCACCGCCTCGTTCGTGCTGGCCGCCAGCGCCAACTGCGAATCCGAGGAGCTGCGCCAGCGCCTGCCGTCGCACCTCAAGGTCGGCCCGGTGGAGCGCATCCGCCAGTTGGTCAACCTGCACCTGCCCGGGCTCAAGGTCAAACCGCTGCCGGTGGCGCCGCGGCAGATCCCGTTCCACGCCAACAAGACCTATTTCATCGTCGAACTCGACGCCGAAGATCGCAAGAAGATGGACGGTTCCGGTGGCTTCGCCTTCCACGTCACCAGTGAGTTCTCCGATCTCGAACTGAAATTCTGGGCCATCAGGAACTGAGCATGAGCAAGGACATGGATACCCCTCAGGACGACAAGACCGTCCTGTTCAACCAGGATGGCTCGGCACCGCAAGGGCAGGCCCTGACCGCCCTGGGCAGCTCGGCGCGGGCCGAGCCGCTGGAGCAGCGCATGGTCTATTCGGCGCGCCTGCCCTCGAGCGGCAGCTTCAGCGTCGGCCTCAACCCGCTGGTGGCCGCCGCCGGCGAGCTGCTCTCGGAAGTGGTGCGGCTCAAGCACAGCGACACCGCCGAAGACCTGAACAACCTCAAGGAGCGCCTGAGCGCCTGCGTGCGCGCCTTCGAGGCGCGCATCCATTACGAGGGCGTGGAAAACGGCCAGGTCACCGTGGCCCGCTACCTGCTGTGCACCGTGGTCGACGAGGCGGTGGTCACCACCCCCTGGGGCAACGAGAGCCAGTGGTCGCAGATGAGCCTGCTCAGCGCCTTCCACAACGAAACCTTCGGCGGCGAGAAGTTCTTCTCGCTGCTCGACCGCATGTCGAAGAACCCGGTCAAGCACCTGGCGATGCTCGAACTGATGTACCTGTGCCTGTCGCTGGGCTTCGAGGGCAAGTACCGGGTCATCGACCGCGGCATGTCCGAGCTCGAGGGCATCCGCGACGCACTGTTCCGGCAGATCCGCCAGCTGCGCGGCGACGTGCCGCGCGAGCTGTCGCCGCGTTGGGAAGGGCTCGACCAGCAGCGCAACAGCCCGGTGCGCATCGTGCCGTGGTGGAGCGTGGCGTTGTTCACCCTGGTGTGCCTGGTGGTGATGTATTCCGGTTTCGCCTGGGTACTGGGCGAACAGCGCGCGACCGTCCTGCAACCCTTCCAGACGCTCGAGCAGCCAGCGGCCCAGCCGCGGCAGTGACACAAGGATCTGTGATGAAGAATTTTTTCAAGAAAGTAGGCGCCTTCCTCGCCAAGACCTGGGTCTGGAGCCTGCTGCTGGTGCTGGCCCTGGCGCTGCTGGTGTGGTTCGCCGGCCCGTTGCTGGCCGTGGCCGACAACAAGTTCTGGGAAGACGCCGCCGCGCGCTTGCTGACCATCAGCGTGCTGTTTCTGGTGTGGGGCCTGTGGATGGTGTTCGCCAGCTGGCGCGCCAACAACCGCAAGCAGGAAGAGCTTGAGAGCGAGGACGGCCGCGAGCGCCTGGAACGCGAAGAGCGCAAGGACGAGGAGGCCAAGGAGATCAAGGCCCGCTTCAAGCATGCCTTGTCCACCCTCAAAAATTCGAGCCTGTATGGCGGGCGCAGCGAACGCTGGCGCCGCGACCTGCCCTGGTACCTGGTGCTCGGGCCCCAGGGCGCGGGCAAGACCAGCCTGATCGACCATTCGGGCCTGGAGTTCCCGATCAACGCGCTGGAGCGCAAGCTCGCCCGTGATCCGTCCAGCGGCGATTTCTGCGATTTCTACTTCGCCGAACAGGCCGTGCTGGTGGACACCGCCGGGCGCTTCCTCAACCAGTCCGACAGCGAGATCGACGGCAGCGCCTGGCGCGTGCTGCTCGACCAGCTGCGCCTGCGCCGACGCAACCGCCCGCTCAACGGCGTGGTGGTCACCGTGCCGCTGGACACCCTGCTGGGGGGCGAAGCGGCGGTCAACGACCTGGCGCAGAAAGTCCGCTCGCGCTTGCAGGAGCTGCGCCAGCGCCTGCACGTCGAAGTGCCGGTGTACCTGGTGCTGAGCAAGACCGACCGCCTGCAAGGCTTTGACGCCTTCTTCGACCAGCAGTCGCGCGAAGAGAACGAGCAAGTGTTCGGCATCACCTTCGGCAAGGGCCAGAACGGCGCCGACACCGAGCTGCTGGCCAAGGAATTCCAGGGCCTGCTGCAACGCCTGGGCGACCAGGTCACCCAGCGCATGCACCACGAGCGCAACACCCAGCGCCGCGCGCGCATCCTCGATTTCCCGCACCAGCTGGGGCGCATCGGCGACCAGCTGTGCCTGTTCGTCGACGCCGCCTTCACTGGCAACCGCTACCAGCGCGCCAGCCAGCTGCGCGGCTTCTACCTGACCAGCGCGCCGCACCAGGCGCCGCAGGTCGACAGCGACAACGGCTTCCACCCCGGCCAGCCCGGCCGTGGCGCGGTGCAGGGCCGCTCGCGCTTCACCCTGCAACTGTTCAGCCGGGTGATCTTCCCCGAGTACGACCTGGCCGGCCTCGACCAGCGCGAACGCCGGCGCATCCACTGGGGCCAGCGAGCTGTCTACCTCGGTGCCCTGGGCGCCCTGGCGCTGTTCGGCGCGCTGTGGGCCGGCAGTTTCTCCGGCAACCACGAACGCCTGGAGCAGGTACGTGAGCTGGGCCGTCAATGGCAGCGCCAACACCTCGCCCTGGATGCCCGCGATGACGCCCTGGCCGCGCTCAAGCCGCTGGACACCGCCTGGCAGGCCTCACGCGTGTTCCCCGTGCCCGGCGATGTCTCGCTGCTGCAACGCGGCGGCCTGTACCAGGGCGTGCCGGCCAACGAGGTGCTGCAACCGGCCTACCAGCGCGAGCTGGAAACCGTGCTGCTGCCCCGGGTGGCGCAGATGGTCGAAGGGCAGATCCGCAGCAACCTGAAAAACCGCGAGCGCCTGCTCAACAGCCTGCGCGCCTACCTGATGCTCGGGCTGCCCGAGCGCCGCGACCAGGCCTGGCTCAAGGACTGGGTGGCGGCCGGCTGGTCGCAGCGCTACAACGGCAACACGGCCGCCCAGGACAGCCTGAACACCCACTTCGGGCGCCTGCTCGAGCAATCGTTCGCCTACCCGCTCAACGACGCCCTGGTGGCCCAGGCCCGCCAGGTGCTGCGCGCCGAATCGCTGGCCAGTGTGGTGTACCGCGTGCTGCGCGAGCAGGCCCGCAGCCTGCCCGAATATCGCCTCAGCCAGCAGCTTGGGCCGCAGGCCGCGCAGTTCGTCGGCATCGACTACCCGATCCCCGGCTTCTACACCTCCCAGGGTTACCAGCAGTACTTCTCGGTGCAGGGCGCCAACCTGGTCAACGACATCCTGCGCGACAACTGGGTGCTGGGCGAGGGCAGCGGCATCAGCGACATGGACATGCGCCGCCTGATGGTGGAGCTGGAGCAGCTGTACTTCCGCGACTACGCCAACTACTGGGGCGAGGCGGTCAACCAGGTCGGCCTGATCCCGTTCAGCGACGCCGGCGAAGGCGCCGATCAGCTGTCGGCGCTGACCGCCGCCAACTCGCCGCTGCTGCTGTTGCTCACCGAGGTGCGCGAGAACACCCGCTTCCCGGTACTGGCCGAAGCCACCGACGAAGGCAACCCGGCCGCCGAAGCCGCCGCCAACAAGGCCGTGGCCAAGAAGCTCGGCAAGGGCGGCGCGGCCGTGGCCGGTGCCGTGGCCGACAAGGCCCGCGACGCCCTGGCCAAGAAGCCGCTGCCGGACACTGCGCGCATGGCCCTGCAACGGCGCTTCGAGCCGCTGCACCGGCTGCTCGACGACAATAACGGCCCGGGCCCCGACCTGGCGCCGACCATGCAAGCGCTCAACGACCTGCAGCAGCAGCTGGCCAGCCTGGCCCGCTCCAACCAGGCCGAAGAAGCCTCGTACCAGATGGCCAAGGCGCGCATGTCGGGGCAACGTGACGCCCTGAGCAGCCTGCGCAACGGCACCGTGCGCCTGCCGCGCCCGGTGGCCGGCTGGTTCAACCTGCTGTCCGACGACATCTGGCGCATGGTGCTTAACGACACCTACACCTACCTCAACCAGCGCTACCAGAGCGAGCTGTACAGCCACTACGGCCGCACCATCGAGTCGCGCTACCCGTTCAACGCCCATGGCACCAGCGATGTGGCGATCAGCGACTTCCGCGACTTCTTCAAGGCCCAGGGCGTGGCGGACCGCTTCTTCGACACCTACATGCGCCCGTTCGTCAGTGGTGAGCCGGGCGCTTACCGCCTGCGCAGCCTCGACGGCCAGAGCCTGCCGATGACCAAGGCCTACCTCGAACAGATGAGCGCCGCCCAGACCATCCGCCAGAGCTTCTTCGCGCAGAACCCCGAAGAGCCGCAGGTGCAATTCAAGCTTGAGCCGTACACCCTCGACCCGGCGGTGAGCCGCGCCGAGTTCCGCTTCGGCGACACGGTGATCGACTACCGCCACGGCCCGATCGTCTCCACCAGCCTGAAGTGGCCGACCGAAGCCCAGGACGGCAACACCAGCCTGACCCTGGAGCAGCTCAACGGCCGCCCCATGGCGCTGGAGAAGAACGGTGGCCCGTGGTCGCTGTTCCGCCTGCTCGACCTGATGCAGACCGAGTACCTCAAGGGCCGCGACACCATGGTGCTCAAGGCCAATGTCGGCGGCATGCGCGCCAACTACCTGCTGACCAGCCAGCGCACGCCGAACCCGTTCGACCTGACCGTGCTGCGCGGCTTCCGCCTGCCAGGGGAGCTGTGATGCGCGCAGCCAGCCCTTGGCGCAGCGCGGCGCGCACCGACCCCGGCAAGGTCCGTGCGCGCAACGAGGACGCCTTTCTCGACTGCCCGCAGCACGGGCTGTGGGCAGTCGCCGACGGCATGGGCGGCCACGAGGCCGGTGATATCGCCAGCCAGATGATCGTCGAGAGCCTGGCCGATCTGCCGGCCGCCAGCAGTTTCGACGAGCGCGTGCTCGCCGTGCGCCAGTGCCTGCACTGGATCAACCGGCGCCTGGGCCAGGAGCTGACGGTGAGCGTCGCCGGCCAGGCGCGGGTGATCGGCAGCACCGTGGTGACCCTGCTGCTCGACGGTCGCCGCGGTGCCTGCGTGTGGGCCGGCGACAGCCGCTGCTACCTGTGGCGCGGCCAGCGCCTGTACCAGCTGACCCGCGACCACTCGCTGCAACAGCAGTTGATGGACCAGCAAAGCATGAGCGCCGAGCAGGCCCGCGAGCACCCCTCGGCCCGGGCCCTGACCCGCGCCGTCGGCGCCAGCGCCAGCCTCACCCTGGAAGTGCTGGAGTTCGAGGCGCAGCCGGGCGACGTGTTCCTGCTGTGCAGCGACGGCCTCTACGACGGCCTGGAGAGCGGCGGCCTGGGCCACGCCCTGGACCTGGCCTCGCCCGGCGAGGCCCTGCAACGCCTGTTCGACACCGCCCTGGGCGGCGCGGCGAAAGACAACCTGACCGCAGTGGTGATCCACCGATGAACCTTGGCAGCGGCGACGCGCTCGACGTGCTCGACGCCCTTGAGCAGGGCAGCGAGTCGACCTACTTTGCATTCACCCAGGCCAGCGAGGCCGAGCCCGCCCGCACCGGCAAGGCGCGGCGCAAGCGGCGCGGCAAGGGCCGCGCGCAACCTGCGCCGGCCCCGGCCGTGCGGGCGCTGGCGCCAATCCCCGACGTGCTCGCCGGGCGCTACCGCCTGGAACGCCTGCTCGGCGCCGGCGGCATGGGCCTGGTGTACCGCGCCCGCGACCTGTTGCAGGAGGGCTTCGGTGACCCACAGCCGTTGCTGGCGGTGAAGCTGATGAGCGACCAGCTGGCCACGGCGCCCGACGCCAACGCCCTGCTGTTCAACGAGTTCGCCCTCACCAGCCGCCTGCGCCACCCCAACCTGGTGCGCCTGCAAGGCTTCGCCATCGACCCGCAGAGTGAACGCGGCTTCATCACCATGGAGCTGATGCGCGGCACCTCGCTGGACCGCCTGCTCTGTGACCAGCCGCTGGGCCTGGCCTGGGCGCAAGTGCGCGAGATCGCCGTGCCGCTGCTCGACGCCCTGGCCTGCGTGCATGCCCAGGGCGTGGTGCACGGCGACCTCAAACCCAGCAACGTGATGCTCGGCGACGACGGCCTGCGCCTGTTCGACTTCGGCCTGGGCCTGGCCCTGGACGGCCCACTGGCCGGCCTGCCGCACCTGAGCCATGGCCGCTTCGAAGCCTGGACCCCGGCCTACGCCGCCCCCGAACTGTTCGAGGGCGGCACGCCGAGTACCGCCAGCGACCTGTATGCGGTGGCGTGCGTGCTGTACGAGCTGATTACCGGGCGCCACCCCTTCGAGCGCGTGCCGTCGCTCAAGGCCCGTGACCAGGGCATGCAACTGACGGCCAAGGCCCCGCCCGGCATGCCAGGCAAGGCCTGGGCCGCGCTGCGCCGGGCCCTGGCTTTCGACCCCGAGCAGCGCCGCGTCGATGCCGGGCAGCTGCGCGACGCCTTCGCCGCGCAAGGCTTCTGGGCCAGGCTCCGGCGATGACGCCAGGCCACGGACGCATTAACACGAATTCACGCACATAGAGGGACAAGGATGTTTGCCGCCGCGAACCAGACCCATTTCAGCCTGCACATCGACGGGTTGGAGCATGACTTCCAAGTGCTTGCCTTCGATGGCAACGAAGCCATCAGCCAGCCTTACGCCATCGACCTGGAGCTGGTCAGCGAGCGCCCTTCGCTGGACCTGGAAAACCTGCTGCACAAGCCTGCGTTCCTTCAGCTCGGCGACGACGGCCGTGGCCTGCACGGCCTGATCTACCGCGCCGCGCAAGGCGAGGCGGGCAAGCGCCTGACCCGCTATCAGGTGACCCTGCGCCCGCAGCTGGCGTACCTGGCCCACCGCATCAACCAGCGCATGTTCCAGCACATGACCGTGCCGAAGATCATTGCCCAGGTGCTGGAAGAGCACGGCATTCTTGCCAACGCCTATCAGTTCCAGCTCGGTGCCCTGTACCCGGACCGCGAGTACTGCGTGCAGTACGACGAGTCCAACCTGCAGTTCATCCAGCGCCTGTGCGAAGAGGAGGGGATTCACTACCACTTCCGCCACAGCGCCGACGGCCACCAACTGGTGTTCGGCGACGATCAGACGGTGTTCCCCAAGCTGGCGCCGGTGCAGTTCCAGCACGACTCCGGCCTGGTCGCCGACACGCCGATGATCAAGCGCTTCGCCCTGCGCCTGGAAACCCGCACCAGCAGCGTCACCCGCCGCGATTACGACTTCAAGAAACCGCTGATCCAGCTCGAAGGCGCGGCCGACAGCCTCGACGAACCGGCTCTGGAAGACTACGACTACCCCGGCCGCTTCCTCGACCGACCACGCGGCAAGCACCTGGCCACCCGCGCCCTGGAACGCCACCGCAGCGACTACCAGCAGGCCACCGGCGACAGCGACCAGCCCCTGCTCGCCAGCGGGCACTTCCTCACCCTGGGCAGCCACCCCAATGCTCAGTGGAACGACCTGTGGCTGCTCACTGATGTGCACCACCAGGGCCGCCAGCCGCAGGTACTGGAAGAGGCCATCACCAGCGACGTCGACGCCAAGTACGATGGCTTCCAGCAGGGCTACCGCAACTTCTTCGTGGTTACCCCGTGGCAGCAGCCGTACCGTCCGCCGCTGAAACACCCGAAACCCAAGGTGCTGGGTGATCAGCGCGCCGTGGTCAGCGGCCCGGCTGGTGAAGAGATCTACTGCGACGAGTTCGGCCGCATCAAGGTGCAGTTCTTCTGGGACCGCGAAGGCCAGTCCGACGACAAGTCCAGCGTGTGGATGCGCGTGGCGTCGAGCTGGGCCGGGCAGGGCATCGCTGGCCTGCAACTACCGCGCATCGGCATGGAGGTATTGGTCAGCTTCCTCGAAGGCGACCCCGACCAGCCGCTGGTGACCGGTTGCCTGTACCACGGCGTGAACATGCCGCACTACAAGCTGCCCGACCTCAAGACCCTGGCCACCATCAAGAGCAAGGAATACAAGGGCAGCCGCGGCAACGAACTGCGTATCGACGACACCACCAGCGAAATCAGCATCGCGCTACGCAGTGACCATGGCGCCAGTGCGCTGAACCTCGGTTACCTGACCCACCCCAGACCGAGTGGCGGCGCGCCACGTGGTGAAGGTTTCGAACTGCGCACCGATCGCCACGGCGCCATCCGTGCTGCCGGCGGTTTGCTGCTCACCACCGAGCCCCGCGCCAACGAAGCCAAGCACCACAAGGACCTGCCCGAGACCGCCGAACGCCTGGCCACCGCCAGCGACCAGCAGGACAGCCTGGCGGAACTTGCCAAGCAGATGCAGGCCCAGGAACCGGGCGACCAGGACACCGTGGCCAAGGACCTGCACAAGCAGCACCAGGGCATTCTCGGCAGCGGCCCGGGCGACCTGACGAAAAACGAGTTCGCCGAATTCACCCAACCGCACCTGGTGGTGTCGAGCCCTGCTGGCATCGCCCTGACCACCCCCGGCCCCAACCACCTCACCAGCGGCAGCCACCTGGCCCTGAGCAGCACCGGCCACACCAGCCTGGCCATCGGCAAACGCCTGCTGGCCAGTGCCAGCCAAGGCATGCGCCTGTTCGTGCAGAGCCTCGGCCTACGCCTGGTGGCAGCCTCCGGCGATATCGATTTCCGCGCGCTGAAGGACAACATCAACCTGCTGGCCAAGCTCGACATCACCGCCAACGCCGACCGCATCACCCTCAAGGCCAAGACCGAGCTGGTGGTACAAGGCGGCGGCAGCGGCACGACCTACAACGCCGGCGGCATCACCCATGTCACCAGCGCCAACTACACCGCCCACGCCGCGCAGTTCGCCCATATCGGCGGGGCGAGCATGGCCGGCACCTTCCCCGAACCGCCCAAGCCGGGCAAGGGTGCGCTGGAGCTGTTCAACCTGTACGCCAACACCAAAGGCATCAAGGCCGGCGACTACGAGGTCACCGATGCCCTGGGCACGCTGCTCAAGGGCGCGCTGGACGGGCAGGGGTTCAATACCGTCTCCGGCGCGGCGCCGGGGCCGGCCATGGCCAAGTTCGGCCTCGACACGGCCGATACCTGGAGCCTCGGCAGCTTCGCCAAGGGGCTGCCCTGGCCGAAGCTGCCCGTGGCCGAAGAGGGCACGCCGTCGCTGCTCGAATCGATGTACGCCAAGCTCGCCCCCGACGGCAGCGGCGGCATGCTGGACAAGGCCAAGCAACTGGCCAGCAGTGGCATGAGCGCTGCGAAGACCGGCATGGGCCTGCTCAAGACCGGGCAGAACACCCTGCAAAGCGCGCAGCAGGTGCAAGCCGCGCTCAAGGGCGGCGTGGCCGGCCTGCCGCAACTGGCCTCTGCCGCCAGCTCGGCGCTGCCGGCCGCTTCCAGCGCACTGGGCGCCGCCGGCAAGGCTGGCGCCGCCGTCCAGGGCGCCATGGCCAGCCTGCCCAAGTTGCCGACCCTGCCCAAACTCCCCGACTTCAAGGCGCCGAGCCTGAATACCCTGACTGACCTGATGCCAGGCGAGCTGATCTCATGACTGCACAGAATGCCGCAACAAACGAAAACGCCCGTGCCCCTCAGGTCGCGATCACCCCACTCGCCGAGGTCCAGATCGAGGACGTTGGCCGTGGCGCAGTGGTGTTCGATACCTGGCTGCGTAACACCAGCGCCAGCTTCGTCACCCTCGAACGCCTCAAGGGCGTGGCCGGCAACGTGGCCGTGGCGGGCAACATCATCGCCCTGGTGGATGCCTTGGGCGATATCGCCATCCTCAGCCGCAACAAGGTGCCCGACCCGATCGACTGCGCCACCTACGGCATCAACCTGATTGGCCTGGTCACTTCACCCGCCAGCGCTGCGGCGGCCCGCATGGCCCTGCGCCCGATGCTGTTCATCGTGCGCCAGGAGGGCAAGCAGGTGCTGGGCGATGCACTGATCGAGCTGATGGTCGGCCACCTCAACGCCGATATCGTCGGCAGCATCGACGACTTCGTCGGCCAGGCCGCAGGCAATCTCAAGGCCGCACTGGCCGACGCTGCCACCCTCGGCGAGCAACTGATCCTCGACATCGCCGGCGGCCTGGCCACCCTGGCCGCAGGCACAGCCCCCGCCAGCGTGGCGGCCGGTGGCGGGGGCAGCCTGCTGCTGCATGACCCGCAAGCCAGCATCGGCAACTACTTGGCCGGCGCCTTCAACGCTTACAAGAGCGCCGGCAAGGGCATGACCAGCGCCGACGTCAGCCCCGCGCTCAGCGCCGCCGGCAAGACCGAGCTGCTGGCCCACAGCGCCCGCCTGCGCCTGCTGGCCCCGCTGGTGCGCGGCGAGATCCTCAAGCTGGGTGACGCCGGCAGCCCCGGCTCCATCGAGGCCCTGCGCCTGACCCTGGCCAGCAGCGTCAAGCAGTGGCGCCAGCGCAACCCGCAACAGGTGGTGGCCAACGTCAAGGCGGGCGGCACCAGCAAGGCTCGCCACCAGCTGGCCGAAGGCAAAGTTGAGACCCAAAAGGAGCAGATGCCTGCCTCCCAGGCCCCCAACCAGTGCAAGAACGGCGCCCCGGCCAACACCTGCAACAGCATCAACTTCGCCCTGGGCAGCGAGACCCTGCAGCACACCGACTTCAGCCTGCCCGGCCCGTTCCCGATCACCTGGACCCGCACCTACCACTCGCGCCTGGCCGCCCTCGACAGCGCCAGCCTCGGCGCCCGCTGGATCACCGCCTTCACCACCTGCATCGATGTGCAGGACGATGGCTTGCTGCTGCACGATATCGATGGCCGCAGCCACGCCTACCCGCTGCCCAAGGTTGGCAAAACCCATTACGACGCGATCGAGTACCGTGGCCTGACCCGCACCACCGACACCCAGCTCATCCTGTCGCGCGGGCAGGAGCGCCACGAGACCTACGAGCGCGTCGGCGAGCGCTTCCACCTGGTGCATATCGTCATGCGCAACGGCGTCGGCGCGATGCTGCACTACGAGCACAGCCACAACGGCCGCCCGGTGCTGTCGGACATCAACACCTACGCCGACAACGACCCGAGCAAGGTGCACCTGCAACTGGGCACGCTGCTCGATGACCACGGCCATATCCAGGGCCTGTGGCAAGTGGTCGACGGCAAGCCGCTGCGCCAGCTGTGCGCCTACCACTACGACGACCAGGGCGACCTGATCGCCGCCCAGGACGAGCACGGCGCCGCCTGGCGCTACCAGTACCAGCACCACCTGATCACCCGCTACACCGACCGCACCGAGCGCGGCCTGAACCTGGAATGGGACGGCAGCGGCCCGCACGCCCGGGCGATCCGCGAATGGGCCGACGATGGCAGCTTCGAAACCCGCCTGGCGTGGGATGAGCACATCCGCCTGACCACCGTGACCGACGCCTACGGCGGTCAGACCCGCCACTACTACGACGCCGAAGGCTACACCTACCGCATCCAGCACGCTGACGAGCGCTCCGAGTGGCTGTTCCGCGACGCCCGCAAGAACGTGATCCGCCACCTGCACGCCGACGGCAGCCAGGACCGCTACACCTACGATGAGCGCAGTAACCGCCTGCAGCACATCCGCGCCGACCATACCGTGGTGCACTACGCCTACGACGACCAGGACCAGCTGATCAAGATCAGCGATGCCGAAGGCGGCCTGTGGCTGCGCGACTACGACGACGCCGGCAACCTGGTCGAAACGGTCGACCCGCTGGGCAACAAGACCGAGTTCGCCTACACCTCAACCGGGCAGCTCAAGGCGGTCAAGGACGCCAACGGCAACGAGAAGAAGCTGGCGTACAACGACGCCGGGCAACTGCTCGAATACACCGACTGCTCCGGCAAGACCAGTAAATGGGAGTACGACGAACTGGGGCGCCTGGTGCAGGCCAGCAATGCGCTGGGCGAGAGCATCCAGTACGCCTACAAGGCGGGGCAGTTGAGCAAGGTCACCCATGCGGACATGACCGAAGAGCGCTTCGAGCGCGATGCCGAAGGTCGGTTGCTGGCCCATGTCGATGCGCTGGACCGTTGCACTACCTGGAGCTACACCCGCGCCGGGATGCTCGCCGAGCGTGTCGATGCGCTGGAGCACAGGCTGCGCTACCGCTGGGACAAGCTCGGCCGGTTGCTCAGCCTGGAGAACCAGAACGAGAGCCGCGCCAGCTTCGTTTACGACCTGGCCGGGCGCCGCCTGGAAGAGACCGGCTTCGATGGCCTGACCACCCGCTACCAGTACGACCCGAGCAGCGGTCGGCTGGCGAGCACCCAGGTCGGCCAGCGCCGCATCGACCTGCGCTTCGATGCCATGGGGCGCCTGGTCGAGCGCTGCGCGAGCCAGGGCGATCAGCAGCAGAGCGAAACCTTCGCCTACGATGGCAACGGCAAGTTGATCCAGGCGCTCAATGCCGTCAGCAAGTTGCAGTGGTTCTACGATGACGCCGGCAACCTGACCCGCGAGCATCAGCACTACCTGATGACCGGCGACCCGATGGTGGCGGTATGGCGCCATGAGTACGATGCGCTGAACCGCCGCACCGCAACCATCCGCCCGGACGGCCACAAGGTCAGCTGGCTGACCTACGGCAGCGGCCACCTACTGGGCATGACCCTCGACCAGCACGAGATGCTCGCCTACGAGCGCGATGACCTGCACCGCGAAGTCGTGCGCCACCAGGGCAACAAGCTCATGCAGATGCAGCGCTGGGGCAAGACAGGGCTCCCTGAGGAGCAATGGCTCGGCAGCCATGACGGCAAGACTGCTCTGCTCAAGCGCCAGTATGAATACGACACGGTGGGGCAGTTGACCGATATCCACGACAGCCGCCGTGGCCAGCTGGCGTATCAATACGACCCCCTGGGGCGCTTGTTGCAGGCCAACAGCCGCCTGGGCGCCGAAACCTTCGCCTTCGACCCGGCGGGCAACCTGCTGGATGAAACCCAGCAGCTCAACCGCCCCCTGGAAGAAGACGCCCGGCGCAACAAGGTGATGGACAACCTGCTGCGCACCTATGCCGGCAGCCAGTATCGCTACGACGAGCGCGGCAACCTGAGCCATCGCCTGCAAGACGGTGCGCAGGCGCACTTCACCTGGGACCTGTTCAACCGGCTGGTGCGTTACAACGACGACAGGCTCAAGGTCGAATACAGCTATGACGCACTGGGCCGTCGCCTGCACAAGCATTCGCTCGCCCATTACTGGGACAAGCCCGAGGCCGGCACCGGCTGGAACCAGTTGGAACGGGCCAGGCGCCAGCGTGAACTGCACTGCGGCTTCACCCTGTATGGCTGGGACGGCGAAACCCTGGCCTGGGAAAGCTCGCCGCCGCTGGATGAGGGCGATACCGGCCGCACCGTGCACTACCTGTACGAGCCCGGCAGCTTCGTGCCGGTCGCCCAGGCCCTGCACAACCGCCCGGTACGCCTGTTCAAACAGCCGGACTGGGCGGGGCGCGAGTACGACTTCGACCGTGATCCGCTGTGGCACACCGAGGTCAAACCCCAGGCCTTCGATGCCATGGCCTGGTACCACTGTGACCATCTGGGCACGCCGCAAGAGCTCACCGATGAGCAGGGGGACGTGGTCTGGAGTGCGCATTACACCGCGTGGGGCGAAATACGCGAGGAGCGAACGGAGCAAGCCAGATTGCAGGGGGTGAGCAACCCGATTCGCTTCCAGGGGCAATACCAGGACCCGGAAACGGCGCTGCACTACAACCGCTATCGGTATTACGAGCCGAAAATGGCGCGGTATGTGTCCAGGGACCCGATTGGGATGCAGGGTGGGATGAACGTTTACAGTTATGTCAGCAACACACCTGCTATGCGGGCGGACCCGTTGGGATTGTGGGATACAGCGTTTGGCAACATGGCGGGCGTGCAGGAGCGTGCATCGTTGGGCATGCACATGATGAAAGAGGGCAAATCGCCTGAGGAAATCTCCAAGGCGGTGGCGCCAGGCCCTGCCCGGCCGATCATGACGGGAGAATGTCGAGGCTCCTTGATGGCTGCCATGGGCACCGGTTTCTCCGTGACCGTAAAAGCCAACGAAGTCAGTGGCCTTTCGGGCGAGGGCGCTGTTCCGATGATTGCAGCAGGCGCACGGGCAACCGCTAGCTGCGGTTTCAAGTTTGCCGACCCGGATGCCAAGTCGCTACCCGCCGCGGCAGGTGTTGGCTTCAGCGTAGGGGTTGTCAGTTTCGATATCAGCCAGACCTCCACGTGGCCAGAGGTTTATATCGGCGTGGGCCCCGGCATCGGCCCGGAAATCAAGACACCAGTGGCGCCGGCTGTCGCAGTACCGCTGTTCTAGGAGAGGTTATGTGCGAGTTGCTGCAAATCATCAGGATCGCCGGCTTTGCGCTCTGTGTGGTTGCGGGGCTGACTGCCGTACTTTCTGCAAATTCATACTGCAAAAAGAACGGGATCAACATGAATACCTTCGAGGGCATGTTCGAAATGTACCGGCGGGTTTTCAAGTTTGAGAACAAACGCCTGTCGATACTGATGTTGTCTACCACCTATGGCGGGGCGGTGTTGATGGTGGGGGTTGCCGCCATTACATTCTGGGGGCAGGCGCAAGGGTGTGACTTCCACATCAATCGTTTAGCGCGCTGATCGGTGGAGGGCAGCGCCGCTGCAGCTATGCGAGTCACACACCGGCTATGCGGGCGGATCCATTGAGGTTGTGGGATGCGCCGTTTGCCAACATGCCGGGCTTGCAGGAGCGTGCGCTGCCTCAGTCACCGCTTTCTAGAGGTGATGTATGTGCGAAGTTGTTCAGTTCGTGAGAATTGCCTTGTTTGTGGTCTGTGCCGGGTTGGTTTTTACTTCGATCATTTGTGCGAACGCCTATTGCAGGAAGGTGGGTGTGAATATGAATACCTTCGAAGGCATGCTTGAGATGTATCGGAGGGTTTTTAAATTCGAGAATAGGTTGTTGTCGATCTTGGTGCTGTTCAGCATGTACGGCGGAGCTTTGATGGTGTTGGGGCTTGTCAGCTTGACATTCTGGGGTGAGGCGCAAGGGTGTGACTTCCACATCAACAGGCTCGCGCGCTGATCGGTAGCGAGCCTGCACGCTTGCTAGGTTTTTACGAAAAGTATGGCCATCCAACGTTGTGGGAGCGGCGGTGCGGGACTGTCAGTTTTTTTGTGTTCGGGCCGGTAATGGCCTGCCGCTAGGCAGGCCATGATTTTCACCAGGTCGGCCTGATGAACCGATCTCCGTACAGAATCGCAAACTGATTCATTGCACTTTTCCAATCATGCGCCGCCGAGCCCCAATTCGCCGTGATGTTTCGCAGCCCCAGCCAGATCAGTTTGGTGGCTGCGTCAT
>NZ_JBMOWQ010000139.1:0-3768 GCF_049310485.1 Pseudomonas sp. GZD-209 | reverse complement strand
CCCCCCCCCCCCCACTCCCCCCCCCCCCCCCCCCCCCCCCCCCCCCCCCCCCCCCCCCCGCTCCCACTAGATCTTCGTCTTTACCTTGAACCGCGCCGCGGCTGTCAGTGCAGCTTCAGGCGAGGCTCGGTCCCGCGCCCAATCTTGCTACCCAGCATCAGCATCGCCGTGCGGAAGAACCCATACAACGCCATCTGGTGCATGCGGTACAGCGACACATAGAACATCCGCGCCAGCCAGCCTTCCAGCTTCACGCTGCCCATCAGGTTACCCATCAGGTTGCCCACCGCCGAGAAGCGCGACAGCGACACCAGCGAGCCATAGTCCTTGTACTCGTAGGTCGGCAGCGCCTTGTTCTCCAGCCGTGCCTTCAGGCTCTTGGCCAGCAGCGATGCCTGCTGGTGCGCGGCCTGGGCCCGTGGCGGCACGTTGCGGTCGCTGCCCGGTTGCGGGCAGGCGGCGCAATCGCCGAAGGCGAAGATATTGTCGTCGCGGGTGGTTTGCAGGGTCGGGCGCACCACCAGCTGGTTGATGCGGTTGGTTTCCAGGCCGTCGATGTCCTTGAGGAAGCCCGGCGCGCGAATACCCGCCGCCCACACCTTCAGGCTGGCCTGGATCACTTCGCCGGACGCCGTTTTCAGGCCATCCTCGGTCACTTCACTGACCGAGGCGCTGGTCATCACCGTCACCCCGAGTTTTTCCAGGGTCTTGTGCACCGGCACGCTGATGCGCTCGGGCAGCGCCGGCAGCACGCGCGGGCCAGCCTCGATCAGGGTGATGTGCATGTCCTTGGGCTGGATCTTGTCCAGGCCGTAGGCCGCCAGTTCATGGGCGGCGTTGTGCAGCTCGGCCGCCAGCTCCACACCGGTGGCGCCGGCGCCGACAATGGCCACGCTGATCTTTTCACTGGCCACATCGCCGGCATGGGCGCGCAGGTAGTGGTTGAGCAGTTGCTGGTGGAAGCGCTCGGCCTGCTTGCGGCTGTCGAGGAACAGGCAGTGCTGCGCCGCGCCCAGGGTGCCGAAGTCGTTGGTGTTACTGCCCACGGCAATCACCAGGGTGTCGTAACCCAGGGTGCGCGCAGGCAGCAGCTCGCGGCCTTCGTCGTCGAGGGTGGCGGCCAGCTGGATCTGTTTGCTTTCGCGGTCCAGGCCGCTCATGCGGCCCATCTGGAAGTTGAAGTGGTTCCACTTGGCCTGAGCCACGTAGTTCAGTTCATCTTCCGAGGAGTTCAGCGAACCGGCCGCCACTTCGTGCAGCAGCGGTTTCCAGATGTGCGTCAGGTTGGCGTCAACCAGGGTGATCTCGGCCTGTTTGCGCTTGCCCAGGCTTTTACCCAGGCGGGTCGCCAGTTCCAGGCCGCCGGCGCCGCCGCCGACAATCACGATGCGATGAGTCATAGGGATATCTCACAAGTTTTACGGAATTCGTGGGCACAAGGCCCGGCCGCAACGCAGCAGAGGGGAGGGCGAGCGCAAGGCAGCTCATAGCACCAGTCCACTCAACAGGCGGCTCAACAGGCCCAGACCGATGGTCACGGCCACCACCAGCAACAGGAGCAGCAACGGCCGGAAAGGCCTGCGCTCGACACGATGCTGGGGGGCACTCAAGTACTCATCGACGCGACGCTGATCTTCAGGATTCAGGCGGCTGGTCATGGTGGGCCTCGTAGATAGACGTTTGTGACTGCGTGTACGCCACAGCGTTCACGCAAACGCGTGGAACGAATGATAATGCGTTCTATCTCTGTCGCCGAGTGTACGTGATCGCAAAGACTCTCGGCACTGGATCAAAGACTGATCCCCACATCGAACACGATGCTGCGCCCCAGGTTGGCACGCAAGAAATCCGGCGCATCCGGGTGGGCGAACAGCACCCGGGCAAAGGTCGGCCCCACCAACGACAGCGAACGCCAGCCCTGGCGCAGGTATTCGGTGGGTGGCGGGAAATGGCTGTTGAGGTCGAGCACCTCGCGCTTGAGGCTGGCGAAGGCGATGATGTCCAGCTCGCTCAAGTCCAGCCCTCGTTCCCGGTAGTTATGCGCCTTTTTGCGCAAGGTCGGCGCCAGGCGCGCCAGCAGCTCCTGGGCAGGGATGCGCCGCGGCCGTGCTTCGCGACGCACCAGCTGGCTCAGGGAAAACGCGCTGCGCCGGCGTTGCAGCTCCTCGCGCCATTCATCGTTGAGCCGCCGGCCCTCGTCGAGCACGAAGAACACCTCGAACGCCGCATCGCGGAACAGCACATCTGGCGGCTCCTGCCCGGCCGGGGTGAAGTCCTCGCTGCGGTAGGCAATGTTCAACCCTTGCAGCAGGCGCTGGCACACCCAACGCTCGCGCTCCCATTTGCGCGCATTGGAGAGAAAGGCATTGGCTTGTTCGGCCTGGATGGTAAGCAGGCGCAAGTAGTCGGAGTCATCCATGGGGACAAGCTTAGTCGCTAAACGATGACGGTAAGATGCTGTTTGTGCGTGGGAATCAGCCCAGCATCAACCATTGCTGAACCACCCCGAGCAAATGCAGCAGCCCGCCCCCCAGGCAGATCACCGAACTGACCGCGATAAACCGCCGGGTCCGCCCTGTGCCGGCCAGCAGTACCGGGCCCAGCAGGCCGCGAGCCAGGTACACCAGGGTGATCAGGCAGATCACCGGCAGCAGGAAGGGCAGCGGTTTGATCAGCCCGGCAGCAGACAGCGCATAGGCCGACCAGGCCAGCAACACCAGCGCAATGGCCGCGGTGACCAGTGCCGGGTAGCGGCGCCCCTGCTCGGCGGCCCTGGCCATGCGCTCGCCCGCGCCGAACAAGCGGTACCAGCGCGGCCCGACCAGGATGATCGCCAGGTGCAGTAGGCCCGCGACCGCGCTGAATGCCGCGCCCAACAGCAGTGGCAGATTGAGCCCTTCAGGCATGGCGGACGCTTCCTGCATCGAATGGAGCTGCCAGCCTATAGCAACCAGGCGTAAGGGAGAATGGGTGTAGACTCAGGCTTGTCCACATGGCCGACAGGGATATTGCTCAGGTGATCAGCGCACAGGTCTTGTCCAGCACCAGCCTCACCCTTGGCTGGCTCGGTTACGTGCCCCTGCTGGTCTGGGCCATCAGCCGCACCCGCTGGGTCGAGCTGTTCACTGATACTCGCCGCCAGCACCTGCTGTTCGGCACCGTGTTCGGGTTGTTTGCCCTGTGGCTGGTGCGCCGCGACTTCGACACTGGCGTGTCCTATCACTTCATCGGCATGACCGCCGTGACCCTGCTGCTGGATTGGCCGCTGGCAGTGCTTGGCGGCTTTCTTGCCCAACTCGGTCTGCTGCTGCTCGGCCGCCAGGACCTGGCCGCGATCGGCGTCAACGGCCTGTTGATCGTAGGCCTGCCGGTGCTGGTCACCGAGGTGTGCGCGATCCTGGTCGAACGCGCGCAGCCGCGTAACCTGTTCGTCTATATCTTCTGTTGCGGTTTCTTCCCCGCCGCCCTGACGGTGCTGGTGTGCCTGATGGCCGGGCTGGGGCTGCTGTGGATGGACGAACGCTTCGCCATGCCGGAGTGGCTGAGCGATTTCGTCGGCTACCTGTGGCTGATGATGTTCCCCGAGGCGTTCATCAACGGCATGGTGATCAGTGCGCTGGTGGTGTTCAGCCCGGAGTGGCTGGAGACGTTCAACCGCACTCGCTACCTGCAGGCGCCGTGGAAGGATGACGACCGCTGAAAGCATCGCGGGGGAGGAAGGAACCCCCACAGGGCCGACGCGTTGCTGGGTTCTCGGTGGGGGGTTGT
>NZ_JBMOWQ010000138.1:0-27502 GCF_049310485.1 Pseudomonas sp. GZD-209 | reverse complement strand
TCGCGGGGCAAGCCCGCTCCCACGAGTGCTACGCCATTGGCTGCCTCGTGGGAGCGGGCTTGCCCCGCGATGGCGTCGGTACTTGCTCCGCCAGGCTTGGCCTTAATGCCTAGGCTCCAGATCCCCCGAATACAACTCATCCTCGGACTCATCAGAGCCGGCAATCTTGTGCTCCTCGGCCGCCCAAGCCCCCAGGTCGATCAACTTGCAACGGTCGGAACAGAACGGCCGAAACGGGCTCTGCTCCCCCCACTCCACGGGCGCGCCACAGGTCGGGCAATCAACGGTCATCGGCTGGCTCATGGCTGGCCTCCTCGCAAAGTCAGGTAAAAGTGGTGCAGGCGGTCAATCTCGTCGTGCAGCGATTGCAGGTCACGATCGTTGACCACCACATCATGTGCATGGCGCAGGCGCTCTTCCCGGGCCAACTGGGCCTTGAGAATCGCCTGCACCTGTTCGGGGCTGGTGTTGTCGCGCTGCAGGGTGCGCTGCACCTGCAACTCGGTAGGGGCATCGACCACCAGGATGCGCTGCACCTTGTTGAACTGCCCCGACTCGATCAGCAGCGGCGAGACATACACCGCATAGGGCGACTCGGCCTTGGCCAGGTAGCTGAAAATCTCCTGCCCGATCAGCGGGTGCAGCAATTGCTCCAGCCATTGCCGCTGCGCAGGGTCGGCGAAGATCAGCTGGCGCAGGGCGGTGCGGTCGAGCTGGCCGTCTGCCTGCAATACACCAGGGCCGAAGCGCTCGACGATACGGGCCAGGGCAGGGCGGCCGGGTTCGACGACCCAGCGCGCGGCCTGGTCGGCATCGACCAGGTGCACGCCCAGCGCGACGAAGCGCTCGGCGGCGGCACTCTTGCCGCTGCCGATGCCGCCGGTCAAACCGAGAATCCAGGGGGTGAAGGGCGCTGTGCTCATCAGGTTCCAAGCAGTTGCAGGTAAGAGGCGACTATTTCATCACCCCAGAGCACTGCGATCCAGCCCGCAATGGCCAGATAAGGCCCGAAGGGCAGCGCAACGCCCATCTGCGCCCGGCGCAGGCGCACCAGAACCAGCCCGATCAGCGCCCCGGCCAACGACCCGAGCATCAGCGTCAGCGGCAGGATCTGCCAGCCGCCCCAGGCGCCGAGCATCGCCAGCAGCTTGAAGTCGCCCTGGCCAATGCCGTCCTTGCCGGTCAGAAGCTTGAACACCCAGAACACCGACCACAGGCTCAAGTAACCCGCCACCGCGCCCCATACTGCATCGGCCAGCGGCACCAGCAGCCCGAAGGCATTGACCACCAGCCCCAGCCAGAGCAGCGGCAGCACCAGCACATCCGGCAGCAACTGGTGCTCGGCATCGATCAGGCTCAAAGCGATCAGGCCCCAGGTCAGCACCATCACCAGCAACGCTTCGATGCCCGGCCCGAAATGCCAGGCCACCAGCAGCGAAAGCAGGGCACACCCAAGCTCCACCAAGGGATAGCGCGCACTGATCCGCCCCTTGCACGCCGAGCAGCGCCCGCGCAACGCCAGGTAACTCAGGACCGGAATGTTCTCCCACGCACGAATCCGCTGCTGGCAATGGGGGCAGCGAGAGGCCGGCAAGCACAGGTCGAAGCGCTCGTGCGCGTCCCCCGGCAACCCCAGCACTGCCTGCGCCTCCCGCTGCCACTGGCGCTCTAGCATGATCGGCAACCGATAGGCCAGCACATTGAGAAAACTGCCCACCAGCAACCCCAGCACCACGGCCAGGCTGTAGAAAAACGCAGGATGTTCGACGACTAAGGTCCAGGCATTCATGTTCAGATCAGGCTGCCCAACTGGAATATGGGTAGATACATCGCCACCACCAGGCCCCCCACCAGCAGCCCGAGAATCAGCACGATGGCCGGCTCCAGCAGCGTGGTCAACTGCTCCAGCCCCTGGCTCACCTGCTCCTCATAATGTAGCGCGGCTTTGTCCAGCATCAGGTCCAGCGTGCCGCTGGCCTCGCCGACCGCCACCAGCTGGCGCAACAACGGCGGGAACAGCGCGTCCGCCTCCATCGCCTGGTGCAGGCCCAGCCCGTTCGCCACGCCCTGGCGCAGGGCCAGGATCGCCCGCTCGTGCAGGCTGTCACCACTCACCGGCGCCACCGTCTGCAACGCATCCAGCAACGCCACCCCCGCCGCATAGGAGGTCGCCAGGCAGCGGGCGAACCGCGCCAACGCCGCATGGCCCAGCAAGCGCCCGACCACCGGCACCCGCAAGATCAGCCGCAATATCCACAAGCGCGCAGGCACATGCCGCTGATACAGCTCGCGCGTGCCCAGCCCCAATGCCGCCATCAGCACCACCCACCACACCGCGTGATTGCCCAGCGCTGTGGATAAGTCGATCACCCACTGAGTGAAGGCCGGCAACGCCTTGTCGAAACTGGCGAACAGGCTCTGGAACCGCGGCACCACCTCCAGCAGCAACAACGCCGCTACCCCCAGCCCGGTCAACAGCAGCAGCGCCGGATACAACATCGCCTTGCGCACCTTCTGCCGCAGTGCCTGGCGTTTCTCCAGCATCGTCGCCATCTGTTCCAGTTGCCGGTCCAGCGTGCCGGAGTGCTCACCCACCCGCACCAGGTTGCAATACAGCGCATCGAACCACGCCGGGTGGCGCTGCAAGGCATCCGCCAGCCCCAGCCCCGCCGCCACATCCTGTTTCAACCGCACCAGCAGCCCACTTATCCCGCTGCCCGTGTTGCTGCGCGCCATCACCTCGAACGCCTGCAACAGCGGCACCCCCGCCGTCAGCAAGGTCGCCAGCTGCCGGCTGAACCCCGGCGCATCCGCTTTGCCATCGCGCTGCGGCCAGCGCCATCGCCAGCCCCCCGCCGGCTGCACCCGCGTAGCGCGAATGCCCTGACGTTGCAGCCACGCCCGCACGAACGCCGGGCTGCGCCCAGGCTGCTGGCCCTGTTGACGAACCCCGGCGGCATCGATGCCCTCCCAGGCGTAAAGGCGGGTAGACGGTGGCATGCAAAGTCCTTTGCAGTGAAGCGACAAGCCCGGTAACAGCTTGCCGGGCCCGACAGCGGGCGCGATCCCATGACGGTCACTAGAGTAGTCCAGCACCAAGCCCGCCCCGCCAGCCAGGGGTGACAAAAGGTGTCGGTTCAGGCCTACTGCGCGCCTGCCGGCAGGGCCCCAGCGCCCCCGCGCCTCCACGCATTACGAAGGAATACCGCCTATGAAAGGGCAACGCGGCATTACCCTGATCGAACTGATGATCGTCGTCGCGATCATCGGCATCCTGGCGACCATCGCCATCCCGATGTACACCAACCACCAGGCCCGCGCCAAAACCGCGGCCGCCCTGCTGGAAATCTCCGCCCTCAAGACCCCGATGGACATCCGCCTGAACGACGGCAAGAACGTCCCCGACGTCGCCAGCCTCGGCGGCCAGGCCAGCACCGCCCACTGCGCCATCACCGCCACCGGCACCGCTGCCGACGGCACCGGCAGCATCGTCTGCACCCTGGCCGAAGCCCCCGCCAACGTGCTCGGCAAAACCCTCACGCTCACCCGCACCCAGGCCGGCTGGAGCTGCACCACCACGGTCGAGGAAGACCTCGCCCCGAATGGCTGCAAGGTGCAGTGAAAGTGAGGTGGAACAGGGGTTTGCGTAACGCACACGGCAGTGGTACGTTGCGCAACACGCCGGTGTAGCTCAGTCGGTAGAGCAGCGCACTCGTAACGCGAAGGTCGCAGGTTCGATTCCTGTCTCCGGCACCAGTCAGATGAGCCAGTGGCGATTTTTCGGTATCTGGTTTCAAGAGAAGCCCGCCTTGTGCGGGTTTTTTGTGCGCGCCGCCTTTTGATCTCAGCCGTCAGAACCATCCCACTAGCCCGCCTAAGCGCCTGCCGTTTTCCACTTAGGGATGCACGTCTTTTGAGATAACCCATTTCCGGCATTGGGGTTTCGCCCAATGTTCACGGGGCAGAATCCCGAAATTTTATAAATAATGATTTTGCTGGCCAGACATGCCCCTGAGGCCCAGCCCTGCCATCTCACGCTGATCCACCTTCCTCAACATTTTCCCACCTCCTGTGGGAGTACTGTTGGGCCTGTCCCGTGACAACGGACGCCAAGAGGCGATACTTGAATCGTTCTCTTGGAGGTTGTCATGTCCACTCGAACCTACCGTAACTACACCGAAGAGTTCAAAATCCAAGCCGTTGCCTTGGCGCAAACGGTAGGAAGAACCGAAGCCGCCCGGCAACTCGAGATTCCCGTAAAGACGCTGGATAACTGGGTTGATGCGTCTCGCAAAGGACACTCGTTAAGCTCCCCCGACCGACGCCCTGTCAGTAAAGACGACAGCGAACTGGCGCGGCTCAGGGCCGAGAATGCCGAACTCAAGCTGGAGCGCGAAATCCTAAAAAAGGCGGCGGTATTCTTTGCCAAAGAGTCCAGGTGAGATACGCCTTCGTCGCTAGTGAACGGGCTCAATTTCCGGTGCGATTGCTGTGCCGGGTGATGGGTGTCTCAGTTTCGGGGTTTTACGACTATCAGCATCGCCAGGGCCGTCCAGATCGAGACGCTCAGATTCGCGTTGATTTGCACAAGGCCTACGCGGCCAGCCGGAATACATATGGGCGACCACGGTTGGTCGAAGCTTTGCGCCGGCAGGCACATGCAGTGGGTCATAACCGGATAGGTCGGCTGATGCACGAGGAACATATCCAAGGTAAATGCAAAGGCGGTTTTAAACCCTGTACGACTGATAGCCACCACTATCTACCCGTAGCGGACAATGTGCTGGCCCGACAGTTTTCCGTGAGCAGCGCCACGCCCACCTGGGTCAGCGATATCACCTACATCGCCACCAAAGAGGGGTGGTTGTATCTGGCAGTGGTATTAAGCATTCAGACGCGCCAGGTGCTGGGTTACAGCTTGGCGGATCGGATGCCGGACGACTTGGTTGAGCGAGCCTTCATCAACGCTTGGAACGCGTGCCTTGGCCTCTACGGTGTTGTTTTTCACTCCGATCAGGGACGTCAGTATGCAAGCAGCAAATTTCGCTTCGTCCTGGCCAAGAAAGGCTTCACGCAGAGCATGAGCCGGAAGGGAAATTGTTGGGATAACGCCGTGGCTGAGAGCTTCTTTGCCACGTTGAAGTGAGAAGAGGCCTGCCGGGTTTACCCCAGCAAGCAGCAGGCGCACCTGGCGATCGCAAACTACATCCACGGGTTTTACAACAGCAGTCGACTGCACTCAGCACTGGGCTATCGTTCACCGAACGAATATGCAAAAGGCTTGAGAAAGGCGGCTCAATAGCCAGCCTCTTGGCGTCCGTTGTCACGGGACAGGCCCATGTCTTACTCAATTTATAGAAGCTGGTGCGTTCCCTGTGGAAGCGGGTTTAACCGCGAACACGGGCGCGGCCATCCACGACCACCTTAAGCCTGATCTACCTATTTTAGGTATGCGGTGGGGTATACGCTGGTTCGACGAGAAAATGTATACCCCTACCACGCATCATTATCCCCTCTCAGACCACAAATGCGAGGTCGCCAAGCTGCGGGAGAAGGACTACACCCTGTTCGACGGGCAGGTCTTCAGTACAGGACGTGTATAGCGAGCAGCTCAATTCTATATACCTGTCCTTACATCTTTAAAAACTTCACTGGTTTGCACCGCTGCGGCCCGCCGATCTCCTAGGTCGACCAGCTTGTCCAGACCTCGTAAAAGGGCCTGAGCCACTGGCAATGGCATGGGTTGAGTTCTTTCCGATACTCGTTGAATCAAACCCGCAAGACGTGCTGGTAACATCGTACCGCGCCATCCTAGTGGCATGCCTTCTTTGCGATCCAGTACAGAGATCAGATGCTTCACGAAATACTCAATCGGGTACGCGCTCAATCCTCGTTCACAGCTGGTGAGAAATGCAGAAGTTATCTGTGGCAGTGGGCCGTAACGTAGCAGTACAGGATCTGTCAACTCCAGAACCTTGCCGAGATCACTCCAGTCTCCATTAGCAAATCTTGTTGCACCAGAAGCGCTCTCCACTTCGATAAAAAAGATGGAGCGAATCATCTGCGACAAATCAGAGTTGTAAAGTTTCCCATCGTTCCAGGTGGCGCGTTCCCAATCGCTGCATTCCAGCATGCGAGTAACGATTAGCTCCAATAACGGCAAAGTCGGTGCGGGAATGGTCGGCTCATCCATCAAATTGCAGGTTAGATGGGAGACGAACTCAGCCATAAGTGAGCAAAAGGTCTCATCGTCTGTAGCAGCAGCCGGTTCGACAAATCGGCGATAACCTTCTTCCGGCTCCAAATGAAGCGCTACACGGGCGAGGAACCCAAACAAAATTCTTCGCCACTCGTAAAGATCAGACCCCGTTGCTTCGAACTCCTGAGGTTCGGCTTCCGACAACCAGGCAGGGTGAAGACGTTCAACGGTCCATAGAACGAGAGAGTCACACCACGCTAAGAAGTCTGCTCGCATTTCCGTGGCGATGAATACGGAGACTGGAGCCTGGGCCAGCACTTTTGCCAGCCAGTCAGTGTCAGGCTCAACGGAGGGAAGCTCCCACTTCAGCGCTGTGGTTTGAGCTAGCCCTCCAATCCTTCGTGGTCGCTTCGCAGAACGGACTTTGGGTTTGCTCAGGCGGACCCATGCGGCCGGCATAGCAGGAGGTGCAGTGGGGGCCTGCTGGGGCTGTTCCATTTTTTGGATAATCAGCTGAACGGCAGCCGTTAACTGTTCCTTCTCACTCCGAGCAGCGACTTCAGAGTCACCGCCGTAGATATGGCGTTGAATCATTGAGAGAGTTGAGGCTAGGTGCAAGGCTAACCATGCAATTTCGGGGTGGGGCTCTCCGACACGCATCATGGCACTAATGGCCTCTATGCCAATTTGCTGATAAGGATGAGCTGCAAGCCAGATCAACCTCTCCTGAGCCTCAACCCGTAAGGATGGGTTAAGTAGGAGAGCACCTAATGCACGAGCCGAGTACAGTACAGGGTGATGTAGCAATCTGGACCCACGGTAAAAGCCGTTCACTGTTTCTGGTGTACTACAGGCTCTTGCGCATACGCTTACGGCCCACTCACATTCAGAATCGTTGAGAGACCCATAAGCTAAAGCCACTGCAGCAACACCTGCAACCGCTCCCTGCCGCTGGAACTCGCCGGATACATAATCTTGAGCAGTATCAAACAAGGACGGATGGTCCAGTTGCCTAGCCCGTTTGATGGCCTCTTCGACGCTCAGCGTTCCTAGCTGCTTATTTTCGAAGTACTTATCCACCCATAGTATGAGGCTCCAATGCTCTGATAGCTCTGTCTGATGTCGGTTGATGGCATCGATATCAGGTCCTGTGGCTTTGGGGTTGTCATGTTTAATGAGTATCTGCGATCCGTCCTCGGTAGGCACGGCGCTGTAGTTCTCCAGCTTACCTATCTCAGCCCAGATCTCTGCAGTTCTGAGTAACTGTGCAACCGAGATTTTATCCTCACGTTCCTCCTCGTAATCAAACGGCAATGCTGTAGGGAATGCGGTGATTGCCTCGGATAAACGTTTGCCAGTTTCACCACCCCGAAGAACACATAGCGACGCAAGTGCGCGCAACTCGTACTTGATCCACTTTCGTTCGTTCATGGCTTTGATGGCATTGTAATGGGCCTCGTCTGGGGATTGGAATCCCATAAGGTTCGTGCCCAAGCCCCAGGCCGAGACGTTTCGCTTGATATCCCACATCCAGAGTCGCTGGCTTGCTAAAAGAGGTAAGCTGGTGCTTGAGCAAAGCTGGGTCTCAAGGGCGACAGCGACGGCGATTGATACCGCGGCGACGCACTCGTGCCCCTCCAGTACCTCGTGAATGATTTCGTCGGGCGCGCGGACCGCTTTCAGTTGCTCGAATGCCCAAGCTTCCAGCGCCATTAATCCAGAAGCTACTGCTGGCGAGCCAGATGAGTTCCAAGTCCAAGCGTACTGGTTCTCACCCCCCCAGAAAGCTTGCATCCCCCACGGGAAGTCGAGCGATAGAGGGATTGGGGTGCCTTGTTTCGTATGCCCGAGTCTGTGAAGTTGACGCCATGCCTCGATTGCGTGGTTGGCCAGTTGGCGTACTAGCTGCTTCGCTGCATCCGGTGCATTTCTGAATAATGAATGAAAGGGTTCTCTCGTCGGAGCGGCAGGAAAGAATTTTCTATCATTAATAGACAATTTTTGTCCAGCGAGGCCATCTAAACCAAAACCAAGGCCGTACCTAGATTGCCTAGAGCGACGAACCACCTCTTCCGGCAAAGGTTTAAGCAATGCTTGCAACGTGAAACTCACAAGTTGCGCGGGGCAAACCTGGCTAAGGCTGGACGCGAAAAGAAAAATCGCAGAGCTGACGTTATCAGGAATATCGTCTGTGGTTTCCCATTTCGATATGTATGATGTCACGAGCTCCGGATAGGACTTGCTTGATCGCAGAAGGATGGTCCGGAGCCTTGACTCCAGCTCATCAACCTCTCCGTAGCTTAGTTTGCCCCAGAGATCATTGTCTTTCTGTCGATTCCTAGAGTGGCGGCGTCCCTCAATTTCCCTGAGCCAACCTTCCGCTAAAGATACGATGGCCTCAGACACGGTGTTTGGGATTTCTGCGAGGGCGTTCTGCCATACTTCAAAAACAGAAACCACATCAGAACGTATTGACGTGGGGATGTCATTGATATTTTTGAGGAGCCACAAGCAGAAGCGGTGCCATGCATCGAAGTCGGATGGCCAGGCCAAGGCATCAGCGAACATCAGGCGCTTGCTCAGTTCCAGATTGGGGAAGAGTTCAGCATTCAGCGGGGTCGGGTTAGCTTTCGTTCTTTCAGCTTGGTACCAGACAACTAGCTTGGAAAGCAGTTTGCCTTCATTTCCCAACAGTACATCGTTGCAAGTAGTTTCGTGTGCGGGAAAAGCAGGTATGCCAAATGGCCCCACCAACCACGAGCGCAACCATTGAGCGCGAACTCCGGTAGTGGCTTCCAGCTGAAGGAGATAGGTTTTCCAATCCTCTCCATACTGAAGCTCTGATTGCGAGAGCAGTTCGACTACTCGGCCTAGAACTGGAGGCTCTCCAACCTCCCGGATGACTTCCAACCATCTCTCACCCTTTGAGATCAGGTATTGAAGGAATGCCCATTCAAAATAGATATCGTGGACAAATCCTACCGTTTGGCCTGTGCGAACCTGCCGAATGATGCCATCGGCTTCGAGTTCAGCTAGCGCCTCGGGGTCAATTCCCAGAGAGGGAATCCGCCGTCCAAGTTGATTTGCTCCAGCATGTGCCAATTGAACCAGGGCACTGCGGCGCTTGCCTGCTCGTGCGGTTACAGCTCCGTATCCCCCTTTTTCCCACCAGGCGGTGGCTAGTTCTACCTCAGAACCCGGCTGGCCAGCATCAGCAGTGCTCCGTTGCATCAGAACCCCTGCAAAGAATGGGCGGCGAACTATTTGTTTGACCTGGTCGTCGCTAAACAACATGGGTCTGAGTGCTGGCTTTGCCGTTGCCAATATCTTGGCTTCGTTATCATCAAAACCATTGACATCAATTAGCTGAGCACCGCGATCAAAAATCGAACTTGGCAACCAAGTTCTAATTGGCTCCATGCCTGTGTCCCTGACGCTAACGACTACCTTCCATGTCGCAAGCAGGGGCGAATCGATGATGGTGTGGAGGATATCCAGAATGACCCCACGAGAGCCCAACTCAACCCGATCGATACCGTCAACATACAATGTCGCGGTGCCCGCAGCCGCGAGCTCGACCAGTAAATCTTCCAGCGCTCCACCGCCGATGCCCGTGGCTGAAGAATACTGAGCCCATGAAGCCCCGGTAAGGCGGTCTGCTTTTAAAAAGAGAGCAGGACCGATCTTAAGTGCCTCTTCCACTAAGTATCTCAGTACGACAGATTTGCCTGCACCCGGTAGACCGCCGATCTGTACGAAGCTACTGCTCTTTAAGGCCGCATGGCTCATCAGAACAAACCGCTCCCGTGGGATGCTGACCCCTGCTATGGTGTTATTGATTTCAGTCGCAGCCAGTTTTGACTCCGCAGCAACTCTCGACAGCGCCGCTTGCAAGGACGGCGCAGCTTTCAGTCGAAATGAGCCATTGAGCCTAGAGACAATAGTTTTGCGATCCAGTGAAGCTGCAACGCCTTCCGAAACGCGAACCAAAGCAAGGAGTCGCCGCCATAGATCATCTGCGCGATGGTGTTCACTTGGGCTGAGGAAATTGGCCAAGTTGGCGACTGCGGCGGCCTCCGTAGTAGACCCTTCATGCAGCATTTCGAAGCGCATCAGCACAAAATTGGACAGCAGGCGATGGCTGGCGTGGTCCAGATCCTGTTCGATCTGAAGCTCTTCAATGAGGCCCTTGACGATGAGGTAAAATTTCTTCTTGTCGCCAGCAACCCCCTCAGTCATCACTTTAGTAACGAAACTCTCGGTGTCTGCTGTCGCGCGGGCCCATTCGCAGAGCGTTTCAAAGTTACGCTTGTTTGCGTCCACGATCTCGTCTGCAATCGCCCCTACTTTATCGATGCCAACCCTAAAGTTAGTGCCTCCGACAGTCCTATAGGCACGATGGATGGTTTCCCTGAAATCCGTGTTGGACTTAGCCTTGCTGATGGTTAACTTTCTTTTGACCTGCAGGCTCAAGAGCACGCGGAGTTCGTCTACACCTTGGGCCTCAACAATTAGATCGTCGAGCGGATGGCCCAACGGACCTTGCTGCACAGAGACCTTTTTTACAGTACGGCCTGGCAAGCCAGGTGCCGTTGTTTCTGCCAAAAGTGCGGCAGCATACACCGCAACTACGCCATCCTCGTAGGTGTATCCCGCACCTCCGGTCAGCTCGGGGCTCGCAGGGGCAACGTGGTCCACAGGTGCATCTGAAGAAGAGGTGCTTTCGGTACTATCTCGGAGCGGGGTTTTTGCCATTTTTCGATCTCTCGCCGTATCCATGTCGACGAAAGGATTCTCGCATATCGGCTAGGTCGACTGCAGACACAGAATCAAACTGCTTGGGTGACCATGGCTTTCATGGCCTAGGCTCACAAGGCTTCGCGCTCCTCTGAAAACTGGGGCCATCCTTCTGACCTATCTCATAACCCTTGCGGATGATCGTCGAGTGAAGCTCAAGCTGGAAGCGAGGACTCTCAAGAGCAATGCGATACTTCGTTACGGCGTGGATTGGAAGTATTCAGCGGGCATGACGATCATGGTCAGACAGAAGCAGTACTTCTATTCCTTCAACATAGCAGTGAGATGTTGACCAAAGCCTTTCTGGTTCAAAAGTCGAAGCAAGTTTTCGACAAACAAAAGGGCTTTCTATTGGTCTGGATTGAGTTCTGAATGTCGCTCCATTCAAAGGGTACATGACCGCAGCACAGGTAGGCTCAATACGAGCCTTAGACACAATGCGAGATGCTGCACAGCATTGGATGATTGTCGTGCCGAAGGACACATTGTTCGTAAGCGCCAGAGCCTTGGTCACAACCCTTGATGAGTTGCTATCCGAACACTTTGACGATTCGCTCGCGGACAACCTAACTTTTCGGGTTATGTTGCTCTCAATCACGGCGCTTCCTAACCCTCTGTGCAGGTCATTTCCTACACTATCAATCGCCATTTCCTAATATCAAGAACCTTGCTCCAGAAAGCTCCAGAGAATAAATTCCCCTCTAGTCGCAGCAAAATCTGCGGCCAGGTGTAGGAACCTGCTGGTAAACTTGGCGCACGCACTGGGCGCCCCATCACAACGGCTGGCGCTTTTTTTGTGCCTGCTGCGCTGTGCCATGGCGGCTGTGTGTGGGCAGGCTTCGGCCTGGCCGGGTTCCAAGTTTCCCGGTATTCCTACCCCATACACAGCTGCCACCCAATCCCGTAGGAAGGATCGTGGCCGCTCCAAACCCAAACTTGGAGTCTCATGCATGCTTATTCGCATTCTGAGCAAGATCCTCGCATCCGCTCTCCGCCGCCCAACCCTCGCGGCCACCCCATCCCCAACCTTCTACCCAATCGACAGCCAGTCCCTCGCCACCCGTGAGGTGCCCCATGACTGACCACGAGCGCCTGTCCACCATCCAAAGCTATGCCTGGACCCTCGAACTGCTAGGCGAAGCCCTGGTCCAGCACGACGAAATGCTGGAATGCGAACACAACCCGCAACTGAGCTTCCGCAACACGGCGGGGATCCACCAGGCAATCCGGATCATCAGCCGGCTGGCCAGCGAGCAGGTCGGCAAGCTGGAGGCGATGAGAGAAGAGGGGATATGAACGGCTGATGCTACGCGTTACAGGGGCCGCTTTGCGGCCCTCTCGCGTGGCCTCTATCGGCTGGGCCTATCAGAACCACCCACCCCGCGAAAGCTCCTGTTCACAGCTCCGATACTGCGCCCCAAACACCTCCGCCCGTGCCTGAACCTTCTGCGAGACGTTCAGCAACCACGGCTTGGCGTCATAGCTGCGGTTGCGGTAGCCGCCCCAGCCTTCGTGGTAATTCAGGTACTGGCCGTAGGCGTCCCACTTGGACACGCCATTCACCCGTTGGCTCTTCTGCATGTACCAGCCCATGAAGTCGACGGCATCGGCGAAGTCGTCGCGGGCGGCGCCCCAGCCGCCGGCTTCGCGCTTGTAGTCGGCCCAGGTCTCGTCCTTGGCCTGGGCGTAGCCGTAGGCGGTGCTGACCCGGCCCCAGGGGATGATGCCGAGGAAGTAATAGCGCGGCGGCAGTGCGTCGTGCTTGAACGAGGATTCCTGGTACATCATCGCCATCGGCACTTGCACCGGCGCACCCCAGCGCGCCTGCATCTTCAGCGCCGCCTCGTGCCATTTCGGCTTCTCGCGGAAGATCTCGCAGAGGTTGTCGGGGTTGGCAGGGGGCTTGGTGGCACAGCCGGCAAGCGCCAGGAGCAGGGCTGGCATCGAGAGCCGAAGCATGGAGGGGGTTCCTTTTTGCTGACGTCGGGATCGCAGGTCGCGGGCGCTTTATACAGGCTTTGCAGGCGCATATGAATCAGTGGCCGGCCGTGCGATCCCAGACTGCGGCCAGTACGGCCGTTGCCCATGCCTCGACGGTCAGGCTTATCGGGTTTATATTTCTCGAATATTTTTTATATTCGTAAACCGAGGGAGTCAGCCGATGATCGGCGAGCGGCTCAAACGTGCCCGCGCTGCTGCTGGCCTGTCGATGCAGGCGCTAGGCGATCTGGTGGGCGTGAGCGCCAACATGATCAAGAAATACGAACATGACCAGAGCATGCCCAGTTCCGGCGTGCTCGTGCGTTTGTGCAAGGCGCTGTCGGTGCGCGCCGAGTATTTCTTCCGCCCGGCCAAGGTCGAGCTGGCGGGGGTCGAGTACCGCAAGCGTTGCAGTACTCCCAAGGCAATCCTGAAACGCATCGAGGCCGATGTGCTGGATCAGGCGGAGCGCTGGCAAGAGCTGATCAACCTGTGGCCGGCCTATCCCGTGCAGTCGTTCAGCGTGCCAGCAGGCCTGCCTGATGAGGTTGCTTCGCTGCAGGCGGTCGACAGCCTGGCCGACCAGGTGCGGCAGCTGTGGGGCCTCGGTTCGAGCCCCATCCCAGACTTGATCGACGTGCTGGAGACACACGGGATTCTGGTGATCATCACCCAGGTCGATGCACAGGCGAAATTCGACGGTTTGCAGGCCAGCGTGGCGGGGCAGCCGGTCATTGTGGTGTCGGCGGACTGGCCGGGCGATCGTCAGCGATTCACTCTGGCCCACGAACTTGGCCACCTGTTGATGCACGGTCGGTTGGCCGAAGCGCTGGATGAGGAAAAGGCCTGTAACCGTTTTGCCTCGGCATTGCTGGTGCCTGCCAGCGCCATGCGGCAGCACCTGGGCGATACCCGCCACATGCTGGAGGTTCGCGAGTTGTACCTGCTCAAGGCTGAATATGGCCTCAGCATGCAGGGTTGCCTGTATCGCGCTGGGGACCTGGAGATCATCCCGCACGCCGTGCGCGAGCGGTTGTTCCTGGTGTTCGCCAAACAGGGCTGGCGCAAACAGGAGCCTGGTGCGGCGTACCGGCCAGAAACCACGCGGCTGTTCCAGCAACTGGTCTACCGCGCGCTGGGGGAGGGGATTGTCGGCGAATCCAAGGCGGCGGAGCTGCTGGGCATGACGGTCTACCAGTTCCACCAGGCGCGCAAACTGGAGTTACTGGATGCAGCTACTCATCAGTGATGCCAACATCCTGATCGACCTTGAAGAGGGCGAGCTACTGGCTCAACTCTTCACGCTGCCTTACCAGTTCACAGTGCCGGACATCCTCTATTTCGATGAGCTCGAAGCGCAGCATGCCCATCTGTTGCGCATGGGGCTTGAGCTGGCTGAGCTGAGCCCATCCACCCTGCTGTATGCCATGGAACTGATAGGCCGAGTCAGCGGGCCTGGCCGCAACGACTGCTTCGCGTTGGCGCTGGCAAGGCAAGAAAAGTGTCCGCTGTTATCCGGGGACGAAGCGCTGCGCAAAGCAGCCGTGCAGGAAGCAGTCGAGGTGAAAGGCACGCTCTGGGTGGTCGAGGAGCTTGTTCGAAACGCTGTCATCACTGTCGATCAGGCCCATGAGGCTTATCGTCGGATGCGGGCGAATGCACGACGGCTGCCTTGGTCAATTGCCCATCAGCGGTTGGATGACTTTTATCGTTGAAGGCGGGTTTACGAGGCCGGGGGTTGTCTTCTGGATAACGGTTGCGCAGAGTCTGCCAACCTTGCCAGGAGACGCCCATGCCGCAAGCCATTTTCGCCGCCGCCCAGTGCGCCATTCGCGATGGCGATATCACCGCCAACCTGGCCTTGCACCTGGCTTTCATGCGCCACGCCCATAAGCACGGCGTAACGCTGCTGCTCTTCCCCGAGCTGTCCCTCACCGGCTACGCACTCAATACGGCCAGTGCCCTGGCCCAGGGCCTGGACACGCCACTGCTGGCGCCGCTGCGCCAATTCGCCCAAGCGGCGGGTATGACCACGGTGGTCGGCGTGCCGCTCAAGGTGCCGGGCCAGGACAAGCCCCACATCGCGGCGTGCATCCTCCACCCGGATGGCTCGATTACCGCCTACACCAAGCAACATCTGCATACCGGCGAAGACGTGTTCTTCGGCGCGGGGAGCGGGGGCGAGTTGCTGTCTGTCGCCGGCGTGCCCGTGGCCTTGTCGGTGTGCGCCGATTTCACCCATCCCGAGCATCCCGCCCAGGCGGCGCAGCGTGGCGCGCAGGTGTATGCAACCGGCGTGCTCATTGGCGAAACGGGTTATCCAGCGGATAGCGCCTTGTTGCAAAGTTATGCACAGCGGCATGCCATGGTGGTGCTAATGGCCAACCATGGCGGTGTCACGGGTGGCTGGGCAGCGGCCGGGCGAAGTGCCTGCTGGGATGAGCAGGGGCGGTGTGTTGCGGCTATCTCAGGTGATGGGAATCGGTTGCTGGTTGTCACCAGGCAGGCTGCCGACTGGCAGGGGTGTGAGGTCTTGGTGGCCGAGCATCTCGGCTGATCGTTGGGGTAATCGGTTGATCCGTGGCTGCACTTCGGCGCCAAGCCCTGCGTGATCTCCAACCATCACTGTCACCATGAAGGCAGTGAGCCTTGCAATACCGCGTTTGCAGCGCCCGTCCAAGCCTTGCTGGGCTTGGTCCAACGCCCTCAAACGCCTTGTCAGATCGTCATACAAAAAACCGATCGGTTGAGTTACGCTGCCGAATGATGGCTACTGGCCATTTATCGGCGAACGCAGGGACGTGGGCGCGACAGGTAGGTTGCTCAGGTTCCTTGCTGTGCTCACTCAGCAATCGAGGCTGCAAGCTACATGGACACGACCCCTCTGAAAGATTTCGATATTGCGCTGTCGCTGAATCAACGCGGGCTCTGCTGTCAGTTCGAAGAGGCCTGGCGGGTATGGAACCGCAGGGCCTCCACGCCGTTCACGATCCTGGCCACGCCGCTCAATCATCGCAAGCAACCCTCCACCACCCGCCTGCAGGCCAACCTCGGCAGCCCAACGTTGTCAATGGATGCGCAGCGCATGGCGAGCCAGGAGGTGATGACGACCTTCGAGCTGCTCGACGGTACGCTGGCCTATATGAGTGGCAGCGACCCCGTCGAACTGCCCATTCACAAGTACTCCCTGTCGATCCGCTCGATGGTGCGCAAGCGCACGGTCAGCCGCGAGCAGTTGTACAAGCACAATCGACAGTGCGCCGAGGGGGTGACCCGGCAGTTGGAGCACTTCAGGCTGGCCGAGGGGCAGTTTTCCATCGAATGCCTGTTCCTCACCCTGACCCGGCCCGAAGCGCTGATGATCCCGCAGTTGCATACGCCCGAGGATGCCACGCTGTCGATCGAGGCGCGCTCCCAGCTGGGGGCGTGCATCGAGACCTGGATCGCCGACAGCGGCATCAATGGCCCCAATGGCCTGCTGCTGATGGCTTCGGTGGTGCCGCGTGCGGCCAAGCGGCCGCCCAGTCTGTTTATGGAGGACTACCTGTTCCGCCTGGTCAGGGAGCATGTCGCGGGGGTCAAACCCGATCTTACCCACACCATCGACTACCTGTGCGTCACGGAAGGGGGGCACACGCTGCCCGACGATACCGCCAAGCAGGACGCCTTGTGCCGCAGTCAGGGGATCTGGCCCAGCTACATGTTCGCGGACGGCTCCGATGGCTTGTTCGCAGGCCTGATGGTGTTGCGCAAGGACCTGTTCATCCAGCACCTGCTCAACAGCCTCAAGCAGGCACTCAAACGTGAAGTTGAGCGCATGGCGCAGGAAAACAGCCTGCAAGCCAACGCGGGCAGGCTCAAGCACCCTGAGCTGGATTTTCTCGAAGTGCTGAGTTTCGAGCGTGACGGCAACTCGCTGTTCCTGCAGGGCAGCAAGCATTACCAGTGGAAGGACGGCGACCTCCAGCTCGCCCTGGACAAGCACCTGAAGCTTGAGATCAAGCTCGTCGAGGGTAACCGGTTCCTGCTCGACGGCCGGCTCCGCGGCCATCTGGACCGGGATCGCACCACTTCCTGGGACATGCACTCGCGCGCCACGGCCACCCGCAATACCGACATCGGCGGCAGCATGTCGCTGAGTACCCAAGGCCAGGGTGCCAAATGCTCGGTGGTGCCGGTGTTCGCGCCCACCTTCACGCCGGTCACCGGCAAAAACGACGATCAGGGCGATACCTGGGCCATCACCCAGTTCTTCACGCGCATCAACAACAGTTGGGACGTGGGGATCGCGGGCGACTGGCTGGGCGCATCGCGCGACGCGATCATCGGCATGCTCGAGGGCGTGTTCAGGGACGTCAACCTGGAGATGGGCAACCTGGCTTTCGTCCCGCCAGGCGAGGAGACCTTCTTCTTCCGCGAGCCGCGTTTCAACCAGCATCTGGACCTGGTCATCAACGTCCTTCATCGCGATGTCTGAGCGCCCTCAAGGAGCACTGTCCATGCAAAAAACATCTCAAGTGGTGCACCTCGACGCGCTCGATGGCCACAACACCCTGCACGCAAGCTTCACCGTCGGCAGCGACATCATCGACTACATCGAGCCCGCCCGCACCTTTGGCCGGGACGACCTGATCGACCCGAACACCAAGGGCCGCTTCCAGCAGCGCATGGTGGCGCTGCCGGACCGTCGTGGCGTGGCCGTGCAGCCCATGGTGATCACGCTGGGCAATGGGCAGCGGCTGTCACTGGTGCGCCGCGACGACGAAAGCTCCGCGGGCTGGCAGAGCCTGCCACTGCACGACAAGGTGGTCGCCTTCGCGGCCGCTTGGGCCATGGTCGACGGCAAGGAGCTGACCACCCTGGCCGTGGCCCTCGATGAGGGCGTCGGGGCCTCGCGGCTGCTGGTGGCCTACGGTTTCGATGCGCAGACCATCGACTGGCAGCAGTTGCCCTGGCGTGACCACGGCACCCGTGATGGCCTGGCGATCGATGCCTTGCGCGTGCAGCCAGGGGACGATGGCGTGTGGGCGGTGCTGATCAGCGCCGCGGGCTCTGCGGGGCAGGACGCTTACCTGGTGCGCAGCAACACACCGGCGTCCCTGAAAGCGCACTGCGTGCGGTTCAGTGTTGTGCGTGATATCGGCGAAATCCTCGATTTCGATGTGGGCATGATCGAGGGCCGGCCCGCGTTGCATACCTTGGGGTTGGGGCGTAGCGACCGCCAGCTGCTGCTCAATGCGCGCAAATTGCCGCAGTTCAAGGATGGCCGCCCCGAGATCACCTCGGGGTCTGCGTTCCTCTGCCCGGCGGGCGCGCGGGTGATGGCCATGGGGCAGACCCGCTGGATGGGCACTGACGTGTACGTGGCTGGCAAGGGCGTCTGGCGCCTGCCGGCGGAAAGCCTCGCCGAGCAGGACGATGCCGAGTTCGAGTCGGTCATCCCGGCCGGCCTTGCGCACGATGTGCTCCAGCTCAGCGTCTGCGAAGCTGCGGACGGGGCCACCAGCGTATGGGCGCTGCAAAGTGACGGCACGCTGTTGGTGGCCCAGCGCGCCGGCCTGTCCGCCGCCTGGGGCGAGCCGGTAGCGCTGCGCCGGCAGGTGCTGGACCTGGCGCCCGTGGTGGGCGACGACAAGCTCACTGGCAGTGTGCTGGTGGTCTACGAGAACGGCCAGGCGGCCCACCAATGGCGTGATGCCGAGGGGCACTGGCAAGAGACCTTGATCCGCGTGGCCGACCCAGAAGCGTCGGCCAGCATCACCTGCTTCTCCACCAACATCAGCGTGCTCGACCCTGCGGGCATTCCCCGTGGCGAAGCCACGCTGCAGCTGCGGACCTCGGTGCTGTCCACCCTGGTGGTCAATGGGCGCAGCCTGTTCGTCGGCCCGCAGGACCCGGTGCGGGTGCGGACGGACCTCAGTGGCAACCTGCGCATCTTCAACCGGGCCCTGTCGTTCACCCCGGCGTCCTATGAGCTGAGCCTCGAAGGGCTGGAGCAGGTGCTGGAGATCAACCCGGCCGCCTCGTTGTACCAACGGTTCACCGGCATGAGCGCCGCTGAACTGCAGGGCGCCGAACTGCCCGGGGGGCAGGGCAAGCTGTTGCCGCAGGCGTTGCATGGCAAGGAAGGCACGCGCACGGTGGAGACGCTGCTGGCGGTGTTGCGCCAGGCAGCGGTACTGGTCGGCGGCGATCAGGCCACTGGCGTGCGCTTGCGTGATGGCGAGCAAGGTTTCCATTCTTCTCTCGATACCCGGCACGTGGCGGACGACTTCTGCCTGGCGGTTTCCAGCCGCCAGGGGCAGTTGCAGGCCCCGCCGGTGTCGGCCCTGGCGGGTGCGTCGACGGCCGCTGCGGTGATCCTGCCTGGCCTGGGCCAGTCGCTTTCCGACCTGCTGGAGGGGTTGTGGCGCCACGAGGACTCGCCAGTGGCCTTCCTGATCCGCAAGGTCAGCGGCGTGGTCGAGTTCGTCTGCGAAGTGGCCGGCAAGGTGAAGCGCTTCGTGCTCGATACCCTGGAGAAGATCGGCGGGTTCTTCAGCTGGCTGTGGCAGCAGGTGCGCACCGGCATCGACAAGGTCTGGAGCTATGCCAAGTTCCTGTTCGACTGGGGCGACATCTCGGCTGTGCGTGAAACCATGGCCGATTTCATCGGCGAAGAACTGAAGATGTTGGCCACGCGCATCCATGACCTGCGCAAGGTAACCACCCCCGCCTTCGAAAAGGCGATCAAGGCCATCGATCAAAAAAGTGTCGAGCTGAACCTCATCGGCGATTGGCAAAAACAGCCGGTCCCACCAGGTTCCGGCAGCGTCACCCAAGCGCAGCGCGAGGCCAGGCACAAGCAGCAGAACGTGTCCCATAGCGGCCCGGGCGGCGGGATGATGGACCTGCTCGGCAGCATCGTCGCCTTGGTGGTGAAGGTGGAAATGCCAGAAGCCATGACATTCGAGGGGATGACCTCGGCGTTCGACAAGCAGATGTCGGCGTTCGCCAATTCCGGCCCGACCTTGCAGGAGAGTTTCCAGCACATCCTCGGGCCACAAGGCTTCACCCTGGCGGACTTCGACCTCGACAAGCTGACCCGCATCCTTTACGCGCTGGTGCTCAACGCCGCCAAAAAAGTCACGATCGCAACCCAGGCACTGGTCGAAAAACTCATCGACTCGGTGGCCGGCTTTGTCGACTTGTTGCGCCGGATCCTGTTCGCCAGAATCAGCTTCCCGTTCATCGAGAAGACCTTCGCCTTGCTCACGGGCAAGTCCCTGGATACCGGTGTGCGGCTGATCGACATCATTCTGTTCGTACCCTCGGTGCTCGGCACGGTCACCTACAAACTGTTCATGGGAGACCGCCCCTTGGCGCCGGTGCTGGCCAGCCGACCCGCGCTCACCGGCGCGCTGACGGCGCAGTCGAGTGCCAATGCCTCGGCGCTCGACTACCTCAAAGACGTGGTCAGCACCTATGTAGGCATGGCGGTGCTGTCCATGGGCATGGCCTCGGCCATGACCGGGGCCAAGGCACAGAAGGCGACCAAACCGCTCGATTGCCTGCTGCTGTCAGGCAAGGCGGGGTTGCTCCTGCTCAAGGCGCCCTGGCGAGCGAATGACGCGCCTTCCGCTGCGGCAAACCAACTCAGGTACATCGTCTTCTGGCTTGGTGTCAGCGGGATCGCCTACAAGGGCTGGCACCTCTACCAGGGCCGAGAAGAGAACCTGTCGAGCTACCACCTGGACAACGTGGATTCGGCGGAAACGGCCAACGGGGTGGAGATGATGTTCATGACGATGCAGTCCGCCATGAAGTTGCTCGCGCTGGCCTACGAAGATGACCCCCAGCTATTGGAGGCATTACAGTTCGTGGCCCGTAACAGCGCCCTCACGGCCTACAAGGCTTGCACCTTCTATCCCGAGCCCCTCACGCGCGGGAAGGTCGTGGCGGCTGCCACCGCCGGCGCCTTCGCCTTCGACTTCATGGTGGGCATGTTCCGGCATGGCACAGGGGCGCCCAAGATCTGACGGGGGGCCTGGGCTCTGTATGAAAAGTTTTGTGGGAGCGGGCTTGCCCCGCGATGGTGTGCGAAGCACTTCTGTGCCCGATATCAAATACGCCGTGAATTCGGGCTTTGCTGCCGGGTTGCGGCAGATCGCGGGACAAGTCGCATCGGCGAACCGCCGCTCCCACAACGATGGATAAGCATACTTTTCGTACAAAACCTAGGCATCGACCAACACGGGCCAGGGCTGCCTGTGTTGGTCCGCCCAGGGGCGGCATAGCTGATCCAGGCAGGCTTGCACAGCGATGCCGGGACAGCGCAGTTGCGCGGCAGCCATGATGCCGGCGGCCCGTGCGGTCGCCCCGCTGGTTTGCCCCGGGCTGCCGGGGTGGGTGAACAAGGTGGTCGCGCACGGGCTGCCGGGGCTGGCGGCAAGGCGTTTGCTGGTGTCGTGCAAGCTGTGGCCGTGATCGCCTGACAACGCGCCGACGCTGATCACTTCCCTGAGGATGGCGGGCCAGGCCATGCCTGGCCGGTCGATAGCGCTGGCCGATACGTTGCGGTTGCCTGCTGGCATCAGTGTTGGCACGCCGGCCCTGCGCAGCTGCGCCACATGCTCGGCCAGCGGCGTTTGGCGAAAGGCTTCGTCGGTGGTGTGCAAGGCGTTGTCTGCCAGCGGTGCGCACACCAGCGTGATGCCCAGTGCTGCCCGTTGCCGAACCAGCCAGTCGAACACCGTGATCAGGCGTTCGACATCGTTCAGATGACCGTGCCGGTCCAGCAGCCTGACCACGAACAAGCGCCGCTGCGGGCAGCTTTCGAACAGGGTTTGCGCCATGGCGGTACCGTGGCTGTGCGGGCCAGCCTGGAACTGGTGCTCGGCGCCGTCGTCGGAGAAATTGATGCCGCCGGCCACAAAGCCATGGGGGAGCGTGTCGGGGGCGATTCCGTCGTCGATAAGGCAGATCATGGGGCACGCGTGGGCGAGAAAGCCACAGGCTAGCACGGCCGAGTGAGGGTGCCGATGCGGCCTTATAGATCTTCCAGCGTGGCCTTCACCCGCCGGGGCGCAGCCTTGCGCTCAGGTGTCGTGGCAAGCAGGGCCTCATCATCTTCGTTCCTCGGCACGGGCCCATGAGGTTGTGGTGTCCCAGCCTCGAACCACACCGGCCACGAACTGCGATGTCGGTTCTCTACCTGCACACAGGGGATCAACCGCTCGCTCAGCACCTCGGCCCGCCCCACACTCACCGCCAGCCGGTACTTGGCGCTGTGCACGCACTCGCGGTCGCCAAACTCGCAGCGGTCCAGGCTGGTTCCGCCGCAGGGCCCGTTCGCCAGCCCTTTGGGGCAGGTCTCGGGGCAGATGTACAGCGTGTCCTCCAACCGGCAACTGCCGCAGGTATCGCAGCCCACCATCGGCCGTTTGATGCGCCGTTCCAGCTGATGCAGCCATTGCGCTGCCGTCGGGTTGCGCCATAACGGTCGGGTCACGGCCCAGCCGAAGGCTTTGCTCAGCGGCGTGGTGCGGCTGAACAGCTGATGGTGCATCGCTGCCAGCAGGTGGTAGCGGGCTTTCTCTTTTTTCGACGCGGTGATCTGCCGTTGCCCGAGGCGCCAGGCGTGCCCGGGCGGGTGGAAGGTGACGGCTGGCAGGCCAGGCTCTTGCCAGGCCGCATGCCAGGCGGGCGTCCAATCCTGGAGCGTCGTGAACAGCGGTTGCAGTTCAGTGATGGCCTGCTCCAGCGCTTCGAACTGGGCGACATCATGAATGCCGGACAGGTGCACGCCGGCATAGCCCATCAATTTCAGGCCGATCACTTGCAAGGCCAGGCGCTGGTTGGCGCGGTCCTTGGCGTACTGCTTGGACACCGCGGTTTCTGCGGCCAGCAAGGCGCGCATCGACGGCGTAACGGTCACCCCGGCGACGTGATCGAGCATGCCGGCGCGGCCTTCGGTCAGCGCCATGATGCAGGCCATCAGCGGTTTCGGCCGGGGCTGGCGCTGCATCCAGTCGTACGCTTCCTGGTGTTTCTCGATGTCGAAACCCAGCTGCAGGATGAACAGGTCGGCACCCGCGGCCAGTTTCTTCTCGGCCTTGAAATACTGCGCGCCGCCCTCGGCTTCCTGGTACTTGAACGGGTTGAGCGCGGCGGCCAGCAGCCAGTGCGGGCGGGCCTGGCGCACGATCTGCAACGCGGCGACGGATTCGAGGTAGCGCACCGGGCGCTGGCCTGGGGTGTGGCCGGGCAGGCGGTCGCCGGTGAGCACCAGCAACTGGTCCAGGCCGGCGGCGTCCATGCGTTGCAGCTGGGCGAGCAGGTCGCGGCGTTCGCGGTCCTTGCCCGAGAAGTGCAGCAGGGCGGGGACGGGTTCGGCCAGGCTGGCGAAGGCGTCCAGCGGCGACATGTCCAGGGCACTGCCGACGCGGTCGCCGATGGCCACGGTCAGCGGCCAGCCGCACAGCTGGGTGCGGGCCATGAGGGTGTCCAGCGTGGCGAAGCGCTCGGCGCTGGGCTTGGGGACGAACTCGAGGATGCAGGCGAAGGCGTTGGCGTCCAGGGTCGTTTTCAGCAGGCTCATGGTGTGCGGGCTACCGGGTTTGGGCAGGGTGGCAGTGTGCAGCAGATTGGTGCGCGGGGCATGTCTGGTTGCGCGGGGGAGTGTGTTGTTTGAGACATTCGGGGTTGATCCCAATGGCCTCATCGCCGGCAAGCCGGCTCCCACAGGAGCCTCGCAGACCTTGTGGGAGCTGGCTTGCCAGCGATAGGGCCATCAAGGCCGGACCTGGCATAGGATCATGAGCAAACTTTGATTTCATCTCAAATTTTATGAGTTTGTCTCACTTCTTCAGCCCCAGCAGAATGCCCTCATTCAATTTCAAGCATCTAGGGACACGAACATGGCACTGGCACACAACCTGGGTTTCTCCTGCATCGCTCGCAACCCTGAGCTGAAGCAAGCCCAGGCGGCGTTCTGCAAGGGCGAGCTGGACGAGGCCGGTCTGCGTGCCGTGGCCCGTGGCCTGCGCGCCGCGCATTGGCAGGCGCAGAAGGCCGCCGGCATCGAGCTGCTGCCGGTCGGCGACTTTGCCTGGCATGACCAGGTGCTGACCCACTCGCTGACCTTCGGCGTGATCAAGGCCAAGGACGGTGCCAAGCCGACGCTGCAAACCCTGTTCGCCGTAGCCCAGGATGCGACCCAGTGGTTCGACACCAACGAGCGCTACCTGGCCCCCGAATTCACCGCCGACCAGCAATTCGCCCTGAGCTGGGAGCAGTTGTTCGAGGAAGTCGAAGAAGCCATGGCCCTGAGCCATGCGGTCAAGCCGGTGCTGATCGGCCCGCTGACCTACCTGTGGCTGGGCAAGGCCAAGGGCGAGCAATTCGACAAGCTGGACCTGCTCGACCGCCTGCTGCCGATCTACGACCAGGTCCTGAACCGCCTGGCGGCACAGGGTGTGGAATGGGTGCAGATCGACGAGCCGATCCTGGCCCTGGAGCTGCCGCAGGACTGGAAGAACGCCTACGAGCGAACCTACAACATCCTCCAGCGCGCCCCGCTGAAAAAGCTGATCGCCACCTACTTCGGTGGCCTGGACGCCAACCTCGGCCTGGCCGCCAACCTGCCGGTCGATGGCTTGCACGTCGACCTGGTGCGCGCCCCGGAGCAGCTCCCGGCCCTCCTCGACCGCCTGCCAGCCTACAAGGTGCTGTCGCTGGGCGTGGTCAACGGCCATCAGGCTGGGCACGGCGAGTTGGAGACGGCGCTGGATGTGCTGCGCCATGCCCACGAGCGTCTGGGTGATCGGCTGTGGGTCGCGCCGTCGTGTTCGTTGCTGCACAGCCCGGTGGAACACGCTGATCAACTGAACAGCGGGCTGGCCTTCGCCGTGCAGAAGTGCCAGGACGTAGCCATGCTGGCCAAGGCCCTTGAGCAGCTCGAAGCCACCCGGCTGTGCGCTGCGTAGCAGCTCCGCGATCGTTCAGGCAACATCGCAGGTTCCACCGCGACCAAAACGGCCTGCCATGAAGCCCACCCACCTGACCCTGATCTGCCACGCCCGCACCGAAGCGCAGCGGGTGGGGCGCTTTGCCCTGGATGACGAGCCCCTGCTTGAAGCGCCAGGGCAGCTGGGTGAGTTATCCACAGCCGCCCGCTACCTGAGTGCCCCCGAGCTACGCGCCCGGCAGACTGCCGAGGGCTTGGCCGCGACAGTCGATGAAGGCTTGCGCGACTGCGACCTGGGCAGTTGGAAAGGCATGCCGCTCAAGCAACTGGACGAGCAGGCGCTGCAGTTGTGGCTTATCGACCCGCAGGTGGCACCCCATGGTGGCGAGTCGATCGCTGCGCTGTGCCAGCGCGTCGCCCAGTGGATGGACAGTGCCCTGGCCGAGGGTGAGTGGGTCGCCATCACCCATCCCTTTGTCATCCGCGCTGCGATGTTGCATGCGCTGGGGGCGCCGTTGGCGTCCTTTCAGCGTATTGATGTACCGCCCTTGGCCCGTGTGCGCTTCAGCCACTACGGCCAGTGGCGGCTACAGCTGAGTTGACGGTTACGAACGCTGGGGCCGCTTCGCGCCCCTTTCGCCGGCAAGCCGGCTCCCACATTGAATCCCTGTGGGAGCTGGCTTGCCGGCGAAAGGGCTGCGAAGCGGCCCCAGCGAGCTCGAATTGAGCAAAATTGTTGGCCCTACCGCCGCACCAACGCCGGCACCACGCGGATATAAACCAGCTCACTGACCAACTCCACCAGCGTCTGGGTAATCACCGCCGCCGCCGCCAGCGCACGGATCGGCTCCGGCAGCGCCAACGCCAACGGCAACACCACCAGCGAATTACGCGTGGCGGCACTGAAGGTCACCGCCCGCGCCTCGCCTGTGGATAACCGCAGCAGCCGCGCCGCCGCCCACCCAAGCACCGGTGCCAGCAAGGCGAAGCCGACATACACCGGCAGCACCGGCAGCAACTCATCCAGCCGCCCGACCACCACGCCAATCTGCGAACCGATCACCGCAATCAGCACCAACGCCATGGCCGGCACCGGCATCCACGCCCAGGCGTCGTTCCAGCGCGCAATCAGCGGTGAGCGCCGGGCCCCGCTGCTGGTGGCCACGGCCAGCAACAGCGGCAGCACGATCAGCAGCACGAAGGCCTCCACGAACGGCGCCACCGAGATATCCACCTGCTGGGCGCCACCGAGCATCAGCGCCAGGTACAACGGCAGCAGCGCCAGTTGCACCAGCAACAGCACCGGCGTGGCGGCCAGGGTCAGGCGCGACTCGCCCTTGCCCAGGTGGGTGAACACCACCACGTAGTCGATGCAGGGTGTCAGCAGCACCAGCAGCGCGCCGACCAGCACGGCGGGGTGGTCGACCAAGCCACGGGTACCAGCCCACACCAGCAGCGGCACCAGCACGAAGTTGGCCAGCAGCAGCGCGCCGATGAAGCGCCGGTTGCCAAGCCCGGCGCGTAGGTCGAGAAAGGGAATCTGCAGGAACATCGCATACATCAGCACGGCGATGGCCGGGGTCACCAGCAGCTCCAGGGGCCGAGCCGCCGCAGGCGCCAGCAGGCCGACGGCGGCGGCGAGCACCACGGCGATGAAATAAACGGGGATCTGCTGGCGTTCGAGTTGCTCTCTGTCCACGGGCGTCCTGGCATTTTCGACTGAATTACGGGGTGGGGCAGGGTACTATCTGGCGCAAACCATAGGGAGTGATTCGATGCGAATTCTAGTGGTGGGTGCGAGCAAGGGATTGGGCAAGGCACTGGTCGAGGGCCTGGGCCAGGCGGGCGATACGCTGATCGGCGTGTCGCGTACCCGGCCTGAAGCGCTGCCGGCGGCGGTACGCTGGATCGAGGCCGACCTCGGCCAGCCGCGCCAGGCTGCGGCGGCGATCCACGAGGCGGTGGCCGGGGAGGGGCTGGACGTGCTGGTGTACAACGTCGGGATCTGGGAGGCGCGGGCGTTCGAGGACGGCTACAGCTTCCTCGACGATGACGACGGGCAGATCGAACGCATGGTCGCCACCAACCTCACGGCGCCGTTGCTGCTGATCAAACGTTTGTTGCCGGTGCTGCTCAACAGCACGCGGCCACGGATCATTCTCACGGGGTCGACCTCGGCGTTGCCGGGGAGTGGGCGGCCGGAGGTGACCTTCGGTGCCAGCAAGTTCGGCTTGCGCGGCATTGCCGAAACCTTGCGCGAAGGGTTCCGCGAGCAGGGGTTGGGGGTGAGTTGCCTGAACCTGGGCTACCTCAATACCGAGGACGGGCTGGATGTGCCGTTGGCCCAGGCCGAGCAGCGCGGTGAAGGTTCGCTGATCCCGCTGCACGATGTGGTGCAGGTGTGCCGGATGATGCTGAGCCTGTCCGCTGCCAGCTATGTGCGTGACATCACCTTGCCGGCGCTGCGCGACGAGCGCTTCTGAGGTCAGCCTTAAGCGGCAGCCCTATCGGGGGGGGGGGGGGGGGGGGGCGGCAAGATCCCCCCCCCCCCATTCGCCGTGGGGCGGCCGGTCCCGCCC
>NZ_JBMOWQ010000137.1:0-9129 GCF_049310485.1 Pseudomonas sp. GZD-209 | reverse complement strand
CTCTTCCGATCTGCAATCCCGCTCCCACGGGAGACCTGCACATGCAAGGTTAGCGTGGGAGCGGGCTTGCCCCGCGATTGCGATTACCGCTCGATCGCCAACGCCACACCCTGCCCACCACCGATACACAGGGTGGCCAGGCCTTTCTTGGCATCGCGCTTGATCATTTCATGCAGCAAGGTCACCAGCACCCGGCAGCCCGACGCACCAATCGGATGGCCCAGGGCAATGGCGCCGCCGTTGACGTTGACCTTGGCCGCATCCCACTCCAGCTGCTTGCCCACCGCCAACGCCTGGGCGGCAAAAGCTTCGTTGGCCTCGATCAGGTCCAGCTCGCCAAGCTGCCAGCCGGCTTTGGCCAGGCAACGCTGGGTGGCCGACACCGGGCCGATGCCCATGATCGCCGGGTCCACGCCGGCACTGGCGTAGGCGGCAATTTTGGCCAGCACCGGCAGGCCCAGGGCCTTGGCTTTGCTGGCGCTCATCAGCAGCACCGCGGCGGCACCGTCGTTGAGGCTGGAGGCGTTGCCGGCGGTGACGCTGCCGTCTTTCTTGAACGCGGCGCGCAGCTTGCCGAGGGACTCGGCGGTAGTGCCGGCGCGGGGTTGCTCGTCGGTGTCGAACACCAGCGGCTCGCCTTTTTTCTGCGGGATGTGGATCGGGGTGATCTCATCCTTGAAGCGCCCGGCCTCGATGGCAGCCACGGCCTTGCGCTGCGACTCGGCGGCGAAGGCGTCCTGCTGCTCGCGGGTGAGGCCGTACTTGTCCACCAGGTTCTCGGCGGTGATGCCCATGTGGTAGTCGTTGAAGGCATCCCACAGGCCGTCGCTGATCATGCTGTCGACCAGCTGGCCATGGCCCATGCGTTGGCCGGTGCGGGCCGAGGGCAGCACGTAGGGCGCCAGGCTCATGTTCTCCTGGCCGCCGGCGATCACTACTTCAGCGTCGCCGCAGCGGATGGCCTGAGCGGCCAGGTGCAGGGCCTTGAGGCCCGAGCCGCAGACTTTGTTCAGGGTCATTGCCGGCACTTCATAGGGCAGGCCGGCCTTGACCGCGGCCTGGCGGGCGGGGTTCTGCCCGGCGCCTGCGGTGAGCACCTGGCCGAGGATCACTTCGTCGACCTGGGCCGGGTCCAGCTGGGTCTGGGCCAACAACTGGCGGATCACCGCAGCGCCCAGTTCGACGGCGGACTGATTAGCCAGCGCCCCCTGGAAACTGCCGATGGCAGTGCGGGTGGCGGCGACGATGACGACTTCGTTCATTGTTGTTCTCCGGGGTACGCTCATGATCGCCACAGCATCCCTGCCGGGTGCTGATTTGGGAAGTTTGTTTTTCTTTGCCATTGATCCGAAATTCAAATGAATAAGCGGCGGCGGGCCACGCCTGCGCGGCGCCGCAACTAAGCTTGGCGTCAGCTTCGGGGGGGAGCGTTTACCAACCACCAGAGCGGAGCCTTTTGCCATGCGCTACTCAGTGATTGCCATCACCCTGCTGCTCGCCAGCGCCAACACTTTTGCCAAGACCGAATGCACCACGGCCGACCGCAGCACCTGGCAGGATGCCGACAAGTTCCAGGCCCAGCTCAAGGAGCAGGGCTACAAGATCAACAAGTTCCAGATCACCAAGGGCAACTGCTACGAGATCTACGGTTTCGACAAGGACGGGCGCAAGGTCGAGATCTACCACGACCCGGTCACCGGCAAGGCGGTCAAGAGCGAGGTGCATGAGTGACCGCCAGCGTGCGCCTGTGGGACCCGTTGCTGAGGTTGTGCCACTGGTCCCTGGCGCTGGTGTTCTTTGCCGATTACTTCTTCAACGAGGCCGGTGACGACTGGCACCAGTGGCTGGGCTACTACGCCGGTGCCTGCCTGGTGTTGCGCATTGGCTGGGGGTTTGTCGGGCCGCGCAGTGCGCGCTGGAAGGACTTCTGGCCCACGCGGGCGCGGTTGAGGGTGCATGCGCTGGCGCTTTGGCGCGGCGAGCGTTTTCACCGCCTGGGGCATACGCCGATCGGCGCGCTGGTGATGGTGCTGATGATGACCGGCATCGCCAGCCTGGGCGTGACCGGCTGGATGATGCTGGAGGTGGATGCCCTGTGGGGCGCTGAGTGGCTGGAGACGCTGCACAGCTGGCTGGCCGACGCGGTGCTGGCGCTGGTTGGCGTGCACCTGCTGGCGGCGCTGGTGGAGAGTGTGCGCTTGAGGGAGAACCTGCCGTTGTCGATGGTCACCGGGCGGCGACGGTCGTCAGAGGATCCGTGAAAGGCTGAGGGGCCATCGCGGGGCAAGCCCGCTCCCACGCAAGCATCGCTGTGACTGTGAGCTGCCCCAAGGGTTGGATGGGTGTCCAACTTCTTGGAGGTATCTTCTGCGTGGGAGCGGGCTTGCCCCGCGATGATCGTATCTACACCGCCGGGCACTGGTTGGTAACGCAGTGAATCCCACCCCCTCCCGCTGCAATCGCATCGATATCCAGCTGCACCACCGTGCGCCCCGGATACAACTGCACCAGCAACGCCCGGGCCTTCTCATCGGCACTGCGATCACCAAACTGCGGTGCGATCACCGCGTCATTGATCACGAAGTAGTTGATGTACCCCGCGGCAAAGTCCGGGTTGCCCTTGCTGAACCTGTTGCTGCGCGGTTTCATCGGCGGCGACAGGGTATGCACCTGCAACTTGCGCCCATCGGCGTCGGTGGCGTTCTGCAGAATCTCCAGGTGCTTGCGGGTCACCGCGTTGTCGTAGGAATCCGGGTCGTTGTCCAGGTTCGCCACCACCACCCCGGGCGCGGCGAAGCGCGCATAGAAGTCCACGTGGGCATCGGTGATGTCCTTGCCCTTGATGCCCGGCAACCAGATGATCTTGCGCAGCCCCAGGCGCGCCTTCAGCTCCTCTTCGACCTCGGCCTTGCTCCAGTCGGGGTTGCGGTTGCGGTTGATCCAGCTGCTCTCGGTCATGATCCCGGTGCCGTGGCCGTCCACCTCGATGCCGCCGCCTTCGCCCACCAGCTCGCTGCGTTGGTATTGGGCACCGGCCAGCTTGGCCACGCGCGCCGCCAGCTTGGCGTCGTAACGGTGCTGCTGCTTGCCGCCCCAACCGTTGAAGTTGAAGTCCACCGCGCCCAGCGCGCCATCGTCGTCCAGCACCAGGTTGGCGCCGATGTCGCGCATCCAGATGTCGTCCAGCTCGGTTTCGACATAGGTGATGTTGCGGCTGCCGCACTCTTCCTCGGCGATATCGCGTTCGCTGGCGCGGCAGAACACCGTCACCGGCTGGTAGGCGGCGATGGCCCGGGCGATACGGCCCAGCGCGGCCTGCACGTCTTCGGTGAAGTCTTCCCAGATGGCGTCCTGGGCGCCGAAGGCGATGTAGGCGCACTGCTGTTTTTCACCCTCGTCGGGCATGAACCAGCGGCCGGCCTCGGCGGCGCGGGCGCTGCCCAGTGGCAGGCCGAAGCTGGCGGCGGCGCTGACGCCAGCGACCACGCTGAGCTGTTGAAGGAAGGTGCGGCGAGTGGGCATGGGGTCAGTCCTGTGCAGTCTTGAAACGGGTCCAGACACGCATGCGCGCACGCATGTCGGCCTGGGGGATGTCCTTGCCGGGGATCAGCCGGGCGTAGGCGGCTTCGTCCAGATAGATATCGGGGTTGTCGCGCAGCCGGGCGTCCACCAGTGGGCGCGCCTTGGCGCTGGAGGTGGGGTAGCCGGTGGTACTGCTGATCGCGGCCATGTTTTCCGGGCGCATGACGAAGTTGATGAAACGATAGGCGTACTCGGGGTGCTTGGCATCGGCAGGGATGGCCATGGTGTCCATCCACACCGTGGTGCCTTCGCGGGGCACGCGGTACTGGAAGTCGATGGCCTTGCCGGCGGCTTCGGCGGTGCGCTGGGCCTGGATCACGTCGCCGCTGTAGCCCAGCGACAGGCAGATGTTTTCGTTGACCAGCTCGGTCACCGGTTGCGACTGCAGCTTCTTCACATAGGGGCGGATGCCCTTGAGCAGCTCGCTGGCGGCGGCCAGGTCATCGGGTTTGGCGCTGCGCGGTTCGCGGCCCAGGTAGTGCAGCACCACGGCCAGCACTTCGTCGGGCGAGTCGATCATCGAGATGCCGCAGTCGGCGAACTTGGTTGCCAGCTCCGGCTTGAACAGCAGGTCGAGGCTGTTCAGCGGGGCGTCGGGCATGCGCTCGCGGATCTTCTTCGCGTCCATGGTCAGGCCGATGGTGCCCCAGGTGTAGGGCACGGTGGCCTGGCTGGCCTTGGGGTACTGGTCGTGCAGCTTGCGCAGGCTGGGGTCGATGTCGTCCAGCGCGGTCAGCTGGCTGCGGTCGAGCTTCTGCAGGCTGCCGGCGCGCATCAGCCGCTCGGCCACGGTATCGCCGGGGAACACCAGGTCGTAGCCGCTGCGCCCGGACATCAGCTTGGCCTCAAGCACCTCGCTGCCGTCCATGACGTCGTAGATCACCGGGATACCGGTTTCGGCGGTGAAGCGCTTGAGCGTGTCTTCGGCGAAATAGTCGGCCCAGTTGTACAGGCGCAAGGCGTCCTGCTCAGCCTGGGCGATACCGGTGCAGGCCAGCAGCGCGGCGATGGCCAGCAGTTGTGATGGACGGCGTGGCATGCTCAGGCCCTCTCGGTGTGTGGTGTGCGGCCGTCGAGGGTCATCAACGGCGCGTACAGGTCGGGGCGGCGGTCGCGGTACACGCCCCAGCTCAGGCGGTCCTCGCGCATCTGCGCCAGGTCCAGGTCGTGCAGCCACACGCCACTGCTGGCGCGGTCGGCTTCGGCGAGCAGGGCGCCCTTGTGGTCGCAGATGAACGACGAGCCGTAGAAGCGCATCGACAGGCTGCTGTCACTTTTTGCCACTTCCTCGCCGACCCGGTTGGCGGCCACCACCGGCAGCAGGTTGGCGGCGGCGTGGCCGCGCATGGCGATTTGCCAATGATCGCGCGAATCCAGCCCGGCGGCGCCGGGCTCGGAGCCGATGGCGGTGGGGAACAGCAGCACTTCGGCGCCCATCAGCGCCAGGCAGCGGGCGGTCTCGGGGAACCACTGGTCCCAGCAGATGCCGATGCCCAGGCGGCCGAAGGCGGTGTCCCAGACCTTGAAACCGGTGTCGCCGGGGCTGAAGTACTCCTTCTCCTGGTAGCCGATGGCGTTGGGGATATGGCTCTTGCGGTAAACCCCCAGCAGCGTGCCGTCGGCGTCGGCCACGGTCAGCGAGTTGAAGAAGGCGTTGCCGGCGCGCTCGTACCAGCTCAGTGGCAGCACCACGCCCAGCTCCTTGGCCAGGGCGGCGAAGCGGCGCAGCAGCGGGCTGTCGTGGTAGTCCTCGGCCAGGGCCTGGTGGCTGTGGCACTGCTCGATGCAGAAGTACGGCGTGGCGAACAGCTCCTGCAACAGGATCACCTGGGCGCCATCGGCGGCGGCCTGGCGCACCAGTTGCTCGGCACGGTCGAGGTTGCCGGGCACATCCCAGCTGCAGGCCATCTGGGTGGTGGCGATGCGCAGGGTGCTCATGGGCGTTCTCCTTGCAGCGGCCAGGCCGGCTGCTGCTGGGTGATGCAGTGGATGCCGCCGCCGCCGTGGGCGATATGGTCGATGCGCACCGGCACCACTTCGCGGCCGGGGAAGGCATGGGCGAGCTGATCGGCGGCGGCCTGGTCGGCGTCGATGCCGTAGGCCGGCATGATCACCGCGCCATTGGCCAGGTAGAAGTTGGTGTAGGAGGCGCAGAACACCTCGGCGTCGGTGTCCACGGCCGCCGTGGCCTCGTACAGGTCGAGCAGCTCGAACTTACGGCCCTGGGCGTCGGTGGCCAGCTCCAGGGCACGGCGGTTCTCACGGACCACTTCGGCGTACACCGAATCCTTGTCATGGGTGGCATCCACCAGCAGCACGCCGGGGCGGGCGAAGGCACACACGCCGTCGACATGGCCGTCGGTCATGTCACCGGTCACGTATTGTGGGTCGCCGGGCAGCCAGATGGTCTTGCGGATGCCCAGCAGGCGGGCGAAGCAATCTTCGAACTCGGCCTTGCTCAGGCCCGGGTTGCGATTGGGGTTGAGCAGCACCGATTCGGTGGTGATCAGCGTGCCTTCACCGTCCACATGGATGGCGCCGCCTTCGTTGCACAGCGGGGTGCTGAAGCCTTCCAGACCGAGCTGGTCGAGGATGCGCCGGGCCAGGCTGCGGTCCTTGCCGTGTTCGGACTTGTTGCCCCAGGCGTTGAAGCGCCAGCTCAGGCCGGCCACGCCTTGCTGCGGGTGCAGCAGGAAGCTTGGCCCGCTGTCGCGGCACCAGCTGTCGTCGACGGCCAGTTCGATCAGCTCGATGCCGGCGCCGCACAGCTCGCGGGCGGTGGCCATGGCGGACGGGTCCACCACCATTTTCACCGGCTCGAAGCGGGCGATGGCGGCAGCTACCCGAGCGTAGTCGCGCTGCACGTCGGCCAGGGTAACGCCCCAGCCCGATTCCCACAGCGGTTGGTTGTGCGGCCAGATCATCCAGGTGGCGGCGTGGCGGGCCCATTCGGCAGGCATGCGCCAGCCGCTGTCGTGGGACAGGGTCATAGTGAACTCCGATCTATTAGGGATTGTTATCAACGAAGCCCGCCGTCGCGGGTGTTGGTGTCAATGCTATGGCTATGAAGCGGGGGCGACAAACGATAGATTTAGCGTATTTCTGATCAGTCAGGCTTATCAGCATGCTCAAACACTGGCCCCCGCTCAACGCCCTGCGCGGTTTCGAAGCCGCTGCCCGCCTGGGCAGCTTCCACAAGGCCGCCGAGGCCCTGAACCTCACCCAGTCGGCGATCAGCCAGCAGATTCGCAGCCTGGAAAGCTACCTGGAGCAACCGCTGTTCCACCGCACCGGGCGCAGCGTCAGCCTTACCGATGCCGGGCACGATCTGCTCAGCACCACCCAGACCTTGCTGCAGCAACTGGCGGTGGGCATCCGCCGGCTGGACCAGTACCGCAAGCCCAACCAACTGGTGGTCAACACCACCCCTGCGTTCGCCCGGCACTGGCTGCTGCCGCGCCTGGCGGACTTTCACCAGCGCTATCCAGAAGTGGACCTGTGGCTGTTCACCAGCTTCGAGGTGCCGGACATGGCCAGCGAGACCATCGACCTGGCGATCCGCGATGACATAGGCGCCCAGGCTGAATGCAGCTTCAGTGTGCTGCACCAGGACCTGCTGTACCCGGCCTGCCACCCGGACCTGGCCGAGCAGGGGCGCACCACCTTGCATGGCGAGCGGGAGATGGACTGGAGCCACTGGCAGGTCGAAGGCGGCGAGGATGTCGGGCAGCAGGGCAAGGGGCTGAATTTTTCCGACCCGGGGTTGCTGCTGGAGGCGGCGGGCGAAGGCTTGGGGATTGCCCTGGTCAGCCAGCTGCTGGCGCAGCGGTTGGTGGCGCAGGGGCAGTTGCAGGCGTTGTCTGCCCAGCGCGTGCGTGGGCCGGCGTGGAGTTGCCTGGTGCATCGCGACAGCCAGGATGATCCGCAGGCGCGGCGGTTTCTGGAGTGGTTGAAGGTGGTACTCGCGCAGGATTGATGGCCCTATCGGGGGGGGGGGGAAAACCCCCCACCCCCACCTCACACCACTAAGGTGTTGGGGGGGGGGTGTGTTCCGCCCGCCGCCTGGGTTGGGAGGGGGGGGAGGGGGGGGGGCCCCCCCCCCCCCCCCCGATAGGGGCGCTGGTGTTTTGCATCACCCCGATCACCCCGTAATATGTGTCGGATGACATGCGAGGGTAGTCTCACCCTCTAGATCAAACGGAAGCGCCCCATTTTTGCCGGGGCGCTTCCCCAGCCTAAACCTGACGAGGTACAGACATTGGCCATCATTCATCCCAAGGTTCGCGGTTTCATCTGCACCACGACTCACCCAAAGGGCTGCGAGCTCAACGTCCGTGACCAGATCGAAGCCACCCGCAAGCTGGGCGTGCGCGAGGATGGTCCGAAGAAAGTCCTGGTGATCGGCGCCTCCAGCGGCTACGGCCTGGCCGCCCGCATCACCGCGGCATTCGGCTTCAAGGCCGACACCCTGGGCGTGTTCTTCGAAAAGCCGGGCACCGAGACCAAGGCCGGCACCGCCGGCTGGTACAACGCCGCCGCCTTCGACAAGTTCGCCAAGGCCGAGGGCCTGTACAGCAAGTCGATCAACGGTGACGCCTTCTCCGACGAAGCCCGCGCCAAGGTCATCGAGCTGATCAAGAACGAAATGGGCGGCCAGGTCGACCTGGTCATCTACTCCCTGGCCTCGCCGGTGCGCAAGCTGCCGAAGACCGGTGAAGTGATCCGCTCGGCGCTCAAGCCGATTGGCCAGCCGTACAAGTCGACCGCCATCGACACCAACAAGGACACCATCATCGAGGCCAGCATCGAGCCGGCCACCGAGCAGGAAATCGCCGATACCGTCACCGTGATGGGCGGCCAGGACTGGGAGCTGTGGATCGATGCCCTGAACGCCGCCGGCGTGCTGGCGCCTCAGGCCCGCACCGTGGCCTTCAGCTACATCGGCTCCGACATCACCTGGCCGATCTACTGGGACGGCGCGCTGGGCAAGGCCAAGCAGGACCTGGACGAAACCGCCCAGCGCCTGGGCAAAAAAGTCGGTGGCAGTGCCAACGTTGCGGTACTGAAGTCGGTGGTTACCCAGGCCAGCTCGGCTATCCCGGTGATGCCGCTGTACCTGTCGATGGTCTTCAAGATCATGCAGGAGAAGGGTATCCACGAAGGTACCCAGCACCAGCTGGACCGCATGTTCCGTGACCGCATGTACCGTGAGGACGGTGCGCCGGCTGCACTGGACGAGGAAGGCCGTCTGCGTCTGGACGACTGGGAACTGCGTGATGATGTGCAGGACGCCTGCCGTGCCATGTGGCCGAAGGTGACCACCGAGAACCTGTTCGAGCTGACCGACTACGCCGGTTACAAGAAGCAGTTCCTCAACCTGTTCGGTTTCGAACGCGCTGACGTCAACTACGACGAAGACGTGGCTACCGATGTGAAGTTCGACTGCGTCGAGCTGTAATCGCGGTTGACCCCATCGCGGGGGGGGGGGGGGGGGGGCGAAAACAAAAGAGAGAGGAAGGCGAGCCCCCCCGCACATGTATCTTGAAG
>NZ_JBMOWQ010000136.1:0-31106 GCF_049310485.1 Pseudomonas sp. GZD-209 | reverse complement strand
TTGCCCCTCGGGGGGGACAGTCCTCTTCCCAGGCGGGTTTTTGGGGCGTTCTCTCCCCCCGCGATGCATTGGTACAGGCGACAGATTTTTTGCTAGCGTTGGCGCACAACAACACAGAAGCGCGCCATGAGCAGCCTTACCCAGCCCGCCACCGCCTTTCGCCACAACGCCCCCGACGGCTACAGCCTCGGCGGTTTCCGCTGGCGCCACGCCACCTCCGCAAGCCAGCGCCCGCTGGTGATCATCAACGCCGCCACCTCGGTGCGTTGCCGTTACTACGCGCGTTTTGCCGACTACCTGTTCGCCCAAGGCTTCGATGTGCTGAGCTACGACTACCGAGGCATCGGTGAATCGCGCCCGGCCTCGCTGCGCGGTTTCCAGGCTTCGTGGAGCGACTGGGGCCGGCTGGATTTCGAGGCCATGCTGCAACTGGCTGGCGCCGAACATCCGGGGCAACCGGTGCATGTGGTGGGGCACAGTTTCGGCGGCTGGGCGCTGGGGCTGGCGCCTTCGGCGGCGCAGGTGCAGCACGCGGTGCTGGTGGGTGCGCAGTTCGCCTACTGGCGCGACTATGCGGCGGACCAGCGCTGGCAGCTGTATGGCAAATGGCATGTGCTGATGCCATTGCTGACCCGAGTGTTCGGCTACTTTCCGGGCAAGCGCCTGGGTTGGCTGGAGGACACGCCGGCAGGGGTGGTGCACGACTGGAGCACGCCGACGCCACGCTACGAGCACCGGCCCAGCGGGCGGTTGCTGCAAGCCTTGCCGTTCGCTCACGTCAGCGCCTCGACCTTGGCGATCAGCCTGACCGACGATCCGTTCGGCACGGTGGCGGCCACCGAGCGGTTATTGGGTTATCTGGATGAGCGCGGGCGCAAGCACCTGCGGGTGGCGCCTGTGGATATCGGCGTCGAGGAGATTGGCCACTTCGCGTTCTTTCATGACCGGTTTCGCCAGAGCCTTTGGCCGATTGCGCTGGGGTGGTTGCAGGTGGGGCGGTTGGCGGGTGGTGTGCCGGGCAAGATCATCTGAAGGTTCATGGCCTTATCGCGGGGCAAGTCGCATCGGCGCACCGCCGCTCCCACGCCAGACCTGTAAATGCGCGAGTGGCGTGGGAGCGGGCTTGCCCCGCGATGCGGATTGTCAGGCCAGGCGCGCCAAAGGCTGCTCGGCAAACTTCACCCCAGCCAGCCCATGCTTGATCAGCGCACGGATATTGCCATGGTCGCTGCCCTCGGGCGTGGCCACCACATCACGGTAGTGCTCGCCAAAGGCCAGCAGCGCTTCCTGGTCGCTCAAGCCTTCCAGCAAGGCCAGGCCCAGGGTCTTGCACGAACCTTCGTTCTGCCCGGCGGCGTTGTGCACATCACCGTTGTCGAAGGCTTGTGGCTGGTAGCTGTAGTTCGCGGCGATGAACGCCAGGGTTTCGGCGAAAACGTGTTCGCCGCTGGCGAGGCTGCTGCGCAGGGTGTTCAGGTCAGTCACGGGGTTTTCCTTGTTCGAACGCCGCCTGTTGTTCGGCGCTGGCTTCTTTCTGGTATTGGGCTTTCCACTCGGCGTAGGGCATGCCGTACACCGCTTCACGGGCGTCGTCCATGCTCAGGTCGACCTGGCGCTCGTCGGCGGCGGCCTTGTACCACTTGGACAGGCAGTTGCGGCAAAAGCCGGAGAGGTTCATCAGGTCGATGTTCTGCACGTCGGTGCGCTTTTGCAGATGGTCGACCAGGCGCCGGAACGCGGCGGCTTCGAGTTCGAGCTGTTGTTGGGGAGTCATGGCGGTCTCTCAGGTCATGCGGTTCTTCAGATGGCGGCCACCGTTGATGACCACCTGGCTGCCGGTGCTGTACTGGCTGTGCAGCAGGAACAGCACGGCGTCGATCAGCGGGCGGGCGCCGGGTTCGAACTCCAGCAGGGCTTTTTTCAGCGTCTGCTGGCGATAGTGTTCGTCGCCACCCTCTTTGAGGATCAGCAGGCCCGGCAGGATACCGTTGACGCGCACCGTGGGCGCGTACTTTTCGGCGAACGACAGCACCATGTTCTGCAGCGCGGCCTTGGTCGCGGCATAGCCGATATGGCTCTTGCTGCCGCGCGAAGAGGTCTCGTCGCAGATATGGATGATGTCGGCCTTGTCTACCTTGCCCAGCAGCTCACCCAACGCCAGGTTGAGGTGGTAGGGCGCCTCGACGTGCAGGCGGAACATGGTGTCGAGGTTGTCCAGGCCGTCGTCGAGCCACAGCGAGGCGTTGTGGATGATCGCGCGCAAGCCGTCGTAATGCTTGTGCAGGTGGTCGATCAGGGCCTGGCGGTCGTCGGCGTTGGTGAGGTCGGCCTGGAACTGCTGGATGTTCGGGTGCGCCGCGTGTGCATTGAGGCTGCGGCTGGCGCTGACCACCGTATGGCCGGCCTGGGCCAGCTCCAGCGCCAGGGCCAGCCCGACACGCTGGCTGGCACCGGTAATGAGGATAGGGCTGTTCATGTTCGGGGCGGTCTGCCGTCTGTCCGTGCGTGATGCCCCAGCATACCCGAACTGCACCGCCTTGCGAGCCCGTGCCTCAGCGGCTGCGCAGGCCCTCGGCGCGGTCTGCGGCCGAGCGCGGCGCCGGGTTCAGCCAGCCGGCCAGCAGGCGCGTCGACAGCGGGATGAACAGGTACACCATGAGCGGCGTCAGGGCCAGGGTACTGAGCAACACCCGCGGCAGCAGATTGAGCGGCGCCAGCCAGTGGCCGAACAGCAGGTTGAACAGCAACGAGACCGGGAAGAACGCCAGCCAGATAGCCGTGGCCTGCTTCCAGCGTGGCGGTTTTTGCACCATGTTGGTGCCAAACCAGTCGTCGATGCCGCTGACGCGCCTCTCTTTGGGGCGTTCGAACAGGCCGTCACCACGCTGCAACCAGGTGCGACGCGAGGCTGAATGTTCCCAGGCGTGCATCGTTTGCTCATTGGTGAAGCGGAAGATGATCTGGAAGTCATCGCCTTCGGCAGGCGGGGCGAGGATGCCTGAGCCCAGGTAGCCGGGGAAGTCGGTGGCCAGTTGCTCGCCTTCGTGCAGCCAGGCCAGCAGGTCCTGGTAGCGGCCATGGGCGGCGCGGCGCGACACCATCAGGGTGACGGGGTGGGTAGACATCGTGTATCTCCTGGCGACGGGGCTGGCGGGTAGCCGGCCCCTTGGCATGCGGCCCGGGGTGGTGGGCGGCGCAGGCATGCTTGCAAGAATCGGGCGCGGATTATCGCCGATCGATCATGACCCGTCAGTTTCAACGGGCGGACGGTCGTCAGAAGTTCGCTTGCGCGTGCAACTCGGGGTGGGCCTGGCGATGGGCTTGGAGAATGTACTCGCGCAGGCGCTCGATCTCTTCGGCCGGCGTGTGCGACAGGTCGTAGGCGGCCAGCCTGGGGCCGATGCGCCGGCGCAACACGCCGTACAGGCCGATCGGCGGGATGTCCTCGGCGGCGAAGTGCAACTCGAAATGCGCCGGTGCCTTGCTCTGCCCGTGGATTTCCACCAGCACGCCCTTGAACGAAATATCCCGTACCCACAGGTCGCTGGCCTGGTGGTGGTCGTCGAGCAATGCCGTCGGTTGCTCCAGCGACAGGCGCCACGGGCGCAGCATGGGGCCGTCTTCGTAGATGTCCGGTGAACCCAGTTGCAGGTGCAGGGCGTGGAACTCGTCTTCGACCAGTTGCAGGGGGAAGCTCAGCTGCTGGTTGTTGAAGCTGGCCTGCAGCGTGACCTGTTCATTGGCCACCAGGCGGGTGAGCAGATCCTTCAGGCGACGGTCGCCATTGACCAGCAGGCTCGACATGGGGTCGGCCAGGTTCAACTGCGGCGAGTGCTGCATGTTCTGGATGAAATCCAGCTCGTCCTGGGAGAGAAGGGCGTCTGCTTGCATGGTCGAACTCGAGGAAGCGATCGGTAATGGCGATTACGTCAAGGGGGTGGACAGTGGTGTATGGGTTTGGTTCAGGTCACTGGTCGGATTGTTTGCGCGGCTGTGACTTTAGGGGTAGGCGGCCTTTTGCCACTGTCGGGTGCTAGTATCCTACGCTTTCACTCAGTTTCGGAATGCTCACCTGATGAAAGTCGCCATTATTTCCGGTTCGGTCTATGGCACCGCCGATGAAGTCGCCCGTCATGCGGTGTCGCTGCTCAACGCTGCCGGCCATGAAGCCTGGCATGCGGGCCGTGCCACCCTGCAGGATATCGAGGGCTTTGCCCCACAGGCCTTGCTGGCGGTGACCTCGACCACCGGCATGGGCGAACTGCCCGACAACCTGATGCCGCTGTACAGCGTCATTCGCGATGTACTGCCCGCCGCCTGGCGTGGCTTGCCGGGTGCCGTGATCGGCCTGGGCGACTCCAGCTACGGCGATACCTACTGCGGTGGTGGCGAGCAGCTGCGCGAGCTGTTTGCCGAACTGGGCGTGCGTGAGGTGCTGCCGATGCTGCGCCTGGATGCCAGCGAGACCGTGACCCCTGAGGCCGATGCCGAGCCGTGGCTGGCGGAGTTTGCCGCAGCCATTCAGGGCTGACCCCCATCGCGGGGCAAGCCCGCTCCCACGACGCTCGCGCATTTGCAGGTCTGGCGTGGGAGCGGGCTTGCCCCGCGAGAGGGCCGTCAGGTGTGCTCGCGCAACAACGCCAACCACGCCTGCGCCGCCCGTGACAGGTACGCCCCGCGCCGCCAGATGAAGGCGATGTCCCACTTGAGGTCGCCCGGCGCGCGCAAGGGCAGGCGCACCACCCCGGGCCGCTCCAGGGCCCGCGCGACCACCCGCGGCAGCAACACCACCCCTTGGCCCGCCGCCACCAACGAGGCAAGAAAGTCCGCCTGGCCGCTGCGCCCGCCTTCCTTCGGGGTAAAACCCACCTGCTGGCAGGCGCTGAGCAGCCGGTCATTGAGCATGAAGCTGCGTTGGTACAGCAGGAACGGCGTATCGGCCAGTTGCGCCAGGTCGACTTCTGCCTGGCCCGCCAGGGCATGCTCGGCGGGCAGCAGGGCATCCAGCGGTTCATTGCAGAAGGGTTGGTAGTCGAATGCCGGGTCGCTCGGCGTCAGGCTGCCGCCCAGCTCCAGCTCGCCACTTTTCACCGCCTGCTCGACCATACGGCTGCCGCCTTCGAGCAGTTGCACCGAGATCTGCGGGTAACGCCGCCGGTACTCGGCGAATAACCCGGCAAACAGTGCATCACTGCCCAGCAAGGGCAGGCCCAGGCGCAGCTCGCCACGGGCCATCTGGCCAAGATCGTCCAGCTCGTTGAGCAGTTCCTGGCGCTGGCGCAGCAACACTTCACCACGCTCCAGCACGATGCGCCCGGCGGCGGTCAGCAGCAGCTGCGAACCCTGGCGCTCGAGCAATGGCTGGCCGATGGCCTGTTCCAACTGGGCGACCTGCTTGCTCACTGCCGACTGGCTGATGTGCAGGGTGCCCGCGGCCTGGGTGAAGCCACCACGGTGAACGACTTCGATGAAGCTGCGCAGCTGTTTGAATTCCATGCCATGAATTCCAATATGGAATGGCGAGCAGTCTAACAATTCGCTTTTGGCCTTTGCGACCGACTTTTACACTGGGCACGTTGTCGAGGACCGTGCCCATGAACCCTGCATTACTGAAAAAAACCTGCCGCCTGCTCGCTGAGCTGGCGGTGCTGCTGGCCCTGTTTTGGATCGGCGGCCAGCTCGCGGCCTGGCTGGGCTGGCCTATCCCCGGCGGTGTGATGGGCCTGGCGCTGCTGCTCATGCTGTTCGCCACAGGCCTGCTCAAGCCCGCCACCCTGCAATTGGGTGCCGGATGGCTGATGGCCGAAATGCTGCTGTTCTTCATCCCCGCGCTGATGAGCCTGCTGGACTACGGCAGCCTGTTGCGCAGCGAAGGCTGGCGCATCCTGCTGGTGATCGCGGTGAGTACCCTGCTGGTGATGGTGGTCACCGCCGCGACGGTCGAGCTGGTGTGCCGCTGGCGGTTGCGCCATGAACCTTGAACCCAAGTCATTGTTCTGGCTCGCGCTCACCCTGGCCGCCTATGTGGGCAGCCGCTGGCTGTACCGGCGCAGTGGGCGCTACCTGCTGTCGCCGCTGATCCTGGTGCCGGCACTGTTGCTGGCGGTGGCCGTGCCGCTGCACACCGCCTACGCCGAATATGCGCGCAACACTCATTGGCTGATGGGCGTGCTGGGCCCGGTGACGGTGGCCTTCGCCGTGCCGATCTGGCAGCAGCGGGCATTGTTGGCGCGGCACTGGCCGGCGTTGCTGGTGGGCATGCTGGCCGGCAGCGTCGCCTCGATCGGCAGTTCCTGGGGGCTGGCGCACCTGCTGGCGCTGGACGAGTCGGTCAGCCTGTCGTTGCTGCCGCGCTCCATCACCACCCCGTTTGCCATGCCGGTGGCCCAGGACCTGGGGGGTGTGCCGGAACTGACCGCAGTGTTCGTGATGTTCACCGGCGTGCTGGGGGCGGTGTTTGGCGGTGTTCTGCTGCGCTGGCTGCCGCTGCGCACGCCGCTGGCGCGGGGCGCGCTGTTCGGTGTCGGCGCCCATGGCGCGGGCGTGAGCCGGGCCCAGGAAGTGGGCCACGAAGAGGGTTCGGTGGCCGGCCTGGTCATGGTCCTCACCGGGCTGCTCAACCTGTTTGCCGCGCCATTGCTGGTCATGTTGTTCTGACCGTTCGTGCCACTGACTCGCACGGTCATCAGGCTGGCTGCCAAGGCGACTTAACACCTTCGTATTGGCCTCTAGACTCAGCCTCGACATAGAGAGCACATGTATGTGCCGAGGTAACTTGCAATGAACGCAGCCTTGCCCTATTCCGACACTCAAACACCAATACCGGGACGACCCTGATGCCTCTGGCCGAGATTCCATTGTGCGTCTGGCGCACCCGGAGCCAGGGTTTCACCTTCCGGGGCCAGAGCATCCGCTACTGGACGGCAGGGCAAGGAGAGCCTCTGCTATTGCTACACGGTTTCCCCACCGCCAGCTGGGATTGGCACTACTTGTGGGTACCGCTCACCCAACGCTTTCGCGTAGTGGCCTGCGACATGCTCGGCTTCGGCGATTCGGCCAAGCCCGCAGACCACGACTACAGCCTGCTGGAGCAGGCCGACCTGCAGCAGGCGCTGCTGGAGCACCTTAAGATCGACCAGCCGGTGCACTTGCTGGCCCACGACTATGGTGGCAGTGTCGCCCAGGAACTGCTGGCCCGGCACCACGAGCAGCGCGTGCAGATCGCCAGCTGCGTGTTCCTCAATAGCGGCCTGTTCCCCGAGAGTTGTCGCGTGCTGCTGATCCAGAAACTGCTGCTCAGCCGCCTTGGCTGGCTGGTGGGGCGCTCGTTCGGGCGCGACGACCTAGTGCGCAATGTCACCCAGGTCTACGGGCCCTGCACCCACCCCAGCGAAAGTGCGCTGGACGACTGCTGGAGCCTGATCGCCGCCAACGGTGGCCAGCGCATCCTGCACAAGCTGATCAACTTCATGCCCGAGCGCCGGGCGCAACGCGAGCGCTGGGTCGGTGCCCTGCAGCGCGAAGGCGTGCGGCTGCGCTTCATCAATGGTGCGGTCGACCCGTTGTCCGGTGTGCACATGGTCGAACGTTACCGGCAAGTGGTGCCCGAGCCGGACACCGTGTTGTTGCAGGGCATCGGCCACTACCCGCACACCGAAGCGCCGGTGCAGGTGCTGCGCCACTACCTTGCCTTTCGTGAACAACCGCTGAGCTACCTGCCACAGAAAGTCGCCTGGTCGTGACCGGGCGATCATCGCCATGGGTTATCCCCCGGCATTCGCCGGGGCGCGCTTGATTGTCGGGCAGCGAGGGCTGGCCGACACTGCGCGCATCCTTCATATGCCTGGAGCCTTGAGCATGAGCGAACCGGTAAGTCTGCAAGATCGCGTGGTGATCGTCACAGGGGCCGGTGGCGGCCTGGGCCGGGCCCATGCACTGTTGTTCGCCAGGCACGGGGCCAAGGTGGTGGTCAACGACCTGGGTGGCAGCAGCCATGGCGAAGGCGCCAACGTGTCGGCGGCTGATCGGGTGGTGGAAGAAATCCGCGCCGCCGGTGGCACGGCGGTGGCCAACCATGACTCGGTGACCGATGGCGCGCGCATCGTCGAACAGGCCCTGGACAGCTTTGGCCGGGTCGATGTGCTGGTGAACAACGCCGGCATCCTGCGCGACAAGACCTTTCACAAGATGGAAGACAGCGATTGGGAGCTGGTTTACCGGGTGCATGTCGAGGGCGCCTACAAAGTCACCCACGCCGCCTGGCCGCACCTGCGCGGGCAAAACTGGGGGCGGGTGATCTTCACCTCGTCCACCTCGGGCATTTACGGCAATTTCGGCCAGGCCAACTACGGCATGGCCAAGCTTGGCCTGTACGGCCTGACCCGTACCCTGGCCATCGAGGGGCGCAAGCACGGCATCCTGGTCAATGCCATCGCCCCTACCGGCGGTACCCGCATGACCGAGGGGCTGATCCCGCCTCAGGTGTTCGAGCAGCTCAAGCCCGAATTGATCAGCCCGTTGGTGGTGTTTCTCGGCAGCGAGCAGTGCCAGGACAGCGGCCAGCTGTTCGAGGTGGGCGGTGGCTGGGTGGGCAAGGTGCGCTGGGAGCGCAGCCAGGGCGTGGGCTTCGATCCGCGCGAGGGCTTCACGCCGGAGCAGGTGGCGGCCAACTGGGGGCGGATCGGTGATTTCGAAGGCGCGAGCCACCCGCAGGACAGTTTTCAGGCGCTGCAGCAGATGATGGCGAATCTGCAGAAGTATCCATTGGCGTGAAGACCGTTGGGGGCCGCTTTGCGGCCTTTGTGCAGGCAAACCGGCTCCCACCCAGACCGCAACGACCTCAAACCATGTGTAATTTCTGTGGGAGCCGGCTTGCCGGCGATGAGGCCGCTGCAAGCAAAACAAGACAGCAGCACCCACCTTGATTCGGCGATTCTTGCACAAATAAAAAAGGCCGCTGCAAAGGCAGCGGCCAATCGAGACGTTAGATCAAGGAGCTTCAAAATCAACGTCGGTGAACCTGGGCGGGCGTGAAAGGCGGGGGGGAGAGCCCTTCGTGCCGGCCAGTGAGGTAAGAATAAGCGCTTGTTCCCGTGGGAAAAATAGTCGCTTCTGACATTCTCTATTACGTCCTTCGAGATAATAGTTCTATTCCTACTCGGTCCCTCACCGCCTGGTCCTTGGTTGTAGGCTCATCTTGTACGAAGTCGTTATTCGCGATGGCGGAATTGCTTCCCGATTCAGGTGGGATGCCTGCAACCTCAATCTTGAGCTTCATTCATTCAGATGGAGTTCGAGATGTTTTCCGACGCGTTATTTCCCAACCTTTCGTTATTGAATAAGGCGGGCTCACCCACCTCCGTTCAGGAATTGCTTGTGCAGATGTCGATGCTGGCCCTGGCTGTGCAAACGCAATTTGCCGAGTCGCCCCGTTTCACGGCCGAACCTGCGGAGGAAAATGTCCAGGAGTCATGGTTCAGCGCTGACGGGATCGGTGCGCGCTTACCCGATTGGCACGAACTGGTGCAAAAGTGGTGGGAGGAGCAAGAACAGCCCCATCGGGACTTGTCCACACTCCGTATGCGCATCTATCCACTAATGGAGCTTGAAATGGCAATCCTGGCGATGGTCGAGCCAGCAATCAAGCACAGGATCGAAGCGTTGTTCGCGGCAGGTGTTGACTCTTACGTGGGCCAGGTGACGGTTCAGGCGGGTGATTACAGCGGGCGTCTCCCCGGGTGCTTTGTCGTCACCCGCGACCTGGAAAGGGCGACCGAGGGAGATGAAGACTTCATGCTTTACGGCTTGGGTTGGGGCGCATGGTTCGACGATCAGCCTGCCAGCGCGGCGCAGCGGCTGACGCAGGTGCTGAAGAGTGGCCAGGCATGGACGAACATGCTGCCGCAAGCGCTGCGCCAAGCCATAAGTGAAGGCGCCCAGCTGGCATTGCGCTTCGATGAGGCCGCGTACTCCGTATCGAGGCAGCTGGTAAGGGATCTGAAGACGCTGCAGGACAGCCTTCTCGCAGAGCTTCAGGCTAGGGCCGAGGAAGAACCCATCTCTGCGGGCATGCTCAATGAAGCCACTCGTCTGGATGGATGGGTGAGTGGGTTAAAAGAGCGGATAGCCGATCACCTTGCAGCCTATCGGTTGGCATCCAGGCCGCGCTGGCTGCGCCGGTTGAATGGTGAAGCGTTGGATACCTACCTGGCACTGCAAGCGTCGCGGGACCAGGCCTCGCGACGCATTACCGAACACCTGGGCCACCTGGGTGACTATCGCAGCTTCGCCGAGCAAGGCATCCGCAACTGGCTGGACAAACACGCCAATGGGCTGCGGATTTCACCGAGCAAAACCAGGTTGAGCGTTCGCAGTGTTTTCCCTGATGCGCTCGGCCAGCGCGAGTGCAGCCTGCTGGACTGGGTACTCACAGGTGGGTATCACGGATACAACCTATTTACCGAGGCTGTCGAGCCAGCGCTTCGGGAAAGGCTTACCCAGGGCCTCATGCAGCGCATGATCAATGGGCTTGGGTTACATCGGGGCTACCGTGAACAGGCATCTGCAATCTATCAGCAGCCGGATACCAAGGAGCTGTTAGGTGGACTTGTCACTGCCGAGCTGGCGTTCTCAGCTTTGGCTGCCCGTTATGCCAATGAAATCCCAGAACACGTTCACGCCTTCATCACAGCTTTGCTGGAGGGTGAGCAGGCCGCTGAGGGTATCGAACTCAAGCAGATTCATCTGCGGCGACAGCCGCTACTCGGTGTGGTCTGCCTGGTCGAGGACGATGCATTCACTTTGTATGCGCCGGGGGCGCCGTTTGGTGCGCTACGACGTTTCGCGACCGAACTGGACCTGAAACGCGCGCTCGTCGACATGGTACGCACTCCGGTTGGCGTGGCTTATATCCTTGAGCGTTCAGAGCTGGATGCACGTGAGTTTCAGCAGGTGGCGATAGGCCGAGGAAGACTGCCACTGGGCGCGTTCAGCCTGGTACCGCTGCGCAAAGGCTTCCTTGCCAAGATGCTCGACGACATGACTACGGGCTTGCTGGACAATGTGCTTGAGGCTACCCCGCAATGGTCTATCGATGCGAGCCCGGAAGACCGGGAGCGCTTGGCTTCGCTCGACAATGAGTTGTTGGCGATTCAGCCAGCCTATCTTGCAAGTAATCAGATGCCGACACTGCTCGGTTTTGCCCAGCAGAGGGCCACCGCCAGGCTCAATGAGTTCCCTGGCAACAAGGGGGGCCAGATCGATGCGGATACGGTGATTCTCGAGACGTCCGAAGGGGAACTGACGTTCACTCAGTTGATGGCCTGGGGATATCCTACGGACAGCAACTTCGCGGGTTTCACAAGTGTGCGCTCCAGTGTCGGGCAAGATCTTTCGCACTTGGACATACGCTTGCTCGCCAGTGCCATCCGAGTTTCCAGTAGCTCTATTCGCGGCTCGTATGTCTCGGTCATCGAGAGCCACTCCGCTTCGGACGAGAGCCCTGAACATGCGCGACGCCTGCGACTGCACGGATTGGTGATGGGGCTGAAAGTGCGACGCGATTTTCTGGTCGCATCTCTCGACGGGCACCTCGACGAGTCGCGCACCAGCTGGTTGCGAGAGATAGCGCTGACACCGAGTCAAGAAGACGTGCTGGAGCATCACAATTTCCGTCGGTTCGCTTTCAATCGGGGAAAACCTCGTTACATTGACGGGGTTTATGCGGTACATGCCCCCGATAACGAGCGATTCGTCTACCTGAGTGATGCGGAGGGGGGCAGAGCTGTGCGTTCGTTCCGTGAGATTGCCGCGCAATGGACGATGGAAAACCTCGGAGCCTACTTCCTCCCTCGAGTGATCCATTCGGACAAGGCGGCGATGAGAGCGATGGATGAGGAACGAGAAAAAAATGGCGAGCGAGTGGTGCTCAACGCCTACGCATACTCTCCTTCCCGCCTTGTTCATTGGGACAAGGATTTCGAACACCGTGCTCGGCACCTGATCCTTGATGCGAAGTCCCAGACCACCAGCGTGTCCGATCGCTATAGCGAGACTTTGGATCGGGTCCTGAGCCCGGTTGTCAGTGTGTTGACCATGCCTTTCCCTCCTTTAGCCGCAGTAGTCAGCCTGTTCCAGGCACAACGATCTTTCCGCAAGGCCGCCACCGCGTGGTGGGATGGTAAAACAGGGGCAGCTGTGTTTTACATGGCCCTCGGTATATTCGGTGTGGCTTCCGCCACAGGTCTGAACTCTGCTGTGGGTAATGTGATTTCTCACGCGTGGAACAAGCTGTTTCCGAACCCGTCAGGCCCCGTCGTACAGCTATTGAAGGATCTATTCAGTGAGGTGGTGTTGAAGGTGGCAGGCCCGGCCCTGGGTGGGGTCGGCAGAGTCATGGATGAAGAATTGGTGGCGCTCGGCAGGCTGGTGCTGGAGCAAGTCAATTCAAGACCCAGGTTGGCCCTTCGTCATTGATGCCCCATGCGCCTGCTGACAGCCTGCACGGCCGCCAGCAGGCTTTGCGCCGCCGGACCCTGCTCGTCGGCGTGGAAGATCGACGTCGGCCCGACCACGGTCATTACCGCGGCGATCTGGCCCATGGCGTTGAACACCGGGGCGGACAAAGCGTCCACCCCGGGCATCAGCAGGCCGTGCACATGGTGCAGGCCGCGCTGGCGGATTTGTGCCAGCAGCGGTACGTAGTCATCGCTGTTCTGATTCAGGGCTGCCAACTCCCGGTCGCGCAGTTCGACGGTCTCGCGCTCCGGCAAGTGGGCCGCGAATACCAGGCCGGTTGACGAGCTGAGCAGCGGCAGCACCGAGCCGATCTGGGTTACCACCGTCACCGCGCGCACTGCCGGCTCGATGCTCACCACGGTCGCGCCCTGGTTACCCCATACGGCGATGAAACAGCTTTCGTTGAGCTCGTCGCGCAGTTGCGACAGCGGCAAGGCCGCGACTTTCAGCACATCGATGCTGCCCAGCGCCGCCATCCCCACCCGTAAGGCCTCGCGGCCCAGCCCGTAATGGTTGGTGGCCGCGTCCTGTTCGGCGAACCCGCTTGAAATCAGGGCCTGCAGGTAGCGGTGGACCTTGCTTGCCGGCATCTGCACATGTTCGGCAAGGCGCGACAGCGAGGTGGAAGGGGAGAGTTCGGCCAGGGCCTTGAGGATGTCGGTGCCGACTTCCGCCGAGCGGACCTTCTGTTTGCCGTTGTCGGTGCTGCTGGCTTTGGCCATGGGGGACACATCTATCCAGATTTTACGGGGTGGCGCCTTTATAGCTTGACGCCTGCACGGGAGCAAATTACGTTATTCGTAATCTGATTACGAAAATAACAATGCAGACGCGCTGCCGCCCCAGGTGCCGGTTTCAGGATCGGGCTTCGCAGCCAGCTGCCCATGACGGCTCTGAGCAGCCCGGAGGCACCGAGATGACCCGCGACACCTCACCTGAACTTGAGTACCTGAGCGGTTTCGGCAACGAATTCGCCAGCGAAGCCTTGCCCGGCGCGCTGCCGGTCGGGCAGAACTCGCCGCAGAAGGCGCCCTACGGGCTGTACGCCGAGCTGCTGTCGGGCACCGCGTTCACCATGGCCCGCAGCGAACTGCGCCGCACCTGGCTGTACCGCATTCGCCCGTCGGCATTGCACCCACGCTTCGAGCGCCTGGAGCGCCAGCCGCTGGTCGGCGCCCTGGGCGCCATCACCCCCAATCGTCTGCGCTGGAACCCCCAGCCGATCCCGTCCGAAGCCACCGACTTCATCGAAGGCTGGGTGCCGATGGTGGCCAACTCGGCAGCGGAAAAGCCGGCCGGCGTGAGCATCTACATCTACCGCGCCAACCGCTCCATGGAGCGGGTGTTCTTCAACGCCGACGGTGAACTGCTGCTGGTGCCCGAACAGGGCCGCCTGCGCATCGCCACCGAGCTGGGCGTGCTGGACGTGGCGCCGCTGGAGATTGCGGTCATCCCGCGTGGCATGAAATTCCGGGTTGAACTGCTCGATGCCCAGGCCCGCGGCTACATCGCCGAAAACCACGGCGCGCCGCTGCGCATCCCGGACCTCGGCCCGATCGGCAGCAACGGCCTGGCCAACCCGCGTGACTTCCTCACCCCGGTGGCCCACTACGAAGAAACCAGCGGGCCGGTGCAACTGGTGCAGAAGTTCCTCGGCGAACACTGGGCCTGCGAGCTTTCCCACTCGCCGCTGGACGTGGTCGCCTGGCACGGCACCAACGTGCCGTACAAGTACGACCTGCGCCGCTTCAACACCATCGGCACGGTCAGCTTCGACCACCCCGACCCGTCGATCTTCACCGTGCTGACCTCGCCCACCAGCGTGCATGGCATGGCCAACATGGACTTCGTGATTTTCCCGCCGCGCTGGATGGTGGCCGAGAACACCTTCCGTCCACCATGGTTCCACCGCAACCTGATGAACGAATTCATGGGTCTGATCCAGGGCGCCTACGACGCCAAGGCCGAAGGTTTCCTGCCGGGCGGCGCTTCGCTGCATGGCGTGATGAGCGCCCACGGGCCGGACGCCGAGACCTGCGACAAAGCCATCGCCGCAGACCTGGCGCCGCACAAGATCGACGACACCATGGCCTTCATGTTCGAGACCAGCCAGGTGCTGCGCCCGAGCCGCCAGGCCCTCGACAGCCCGCAATTGCAGGCCGACTACGATAGTTGCTGGGCCACCTTGCCGAGCACCTTCAACCCGAACCGGAGATAACCGATGAACCACACCGCCATTGCCCGTAGCTGGGTCGAGCACGCCAACGGGCACAGCGATTTCCCGCTGCAGAACCTGCCGCTGGGCATCTTCAGCCGCCCGGGGCAGGCGCCACGTTGCGGCGTGGCCATCGGCGACGCCATCCTCGACCTTGAGGCCGTGCTGGCTGCCGGGTTGTTCGAAGGTGAGGCCAAGGCCGCAGTCGAGGCCACCCTGGGCGGCGCACTGAATGCCTTCTTCGCTCTCGGCCGCCCGGCGCGGGTCGCCCTGCGCGAGCGCCTGCTGGTGCTGTTGGGGGAGGGGAGCGAACACCAGGCCGCGCTGAAAGCTGCCTTGTACCCAGCCAGCACCTGCCAGTTGCACCTGCCGGCGAAGATCGGCGATTACACCGATTTCTACGTGGGCATCGAGCATGCCAAGAACGTCGGCAAGCTGTTCCGCCCGGACAACCCGCTGCTGCCCAACTACAAGCACGTGCCGATCGGCTACCACGGCCGCGCCTCGACCATTCGCCCGTCCGGTGCCGATGTACGCCGGCCCAAGGGCCAGACCCTGCCAGCCGGGCAGACCGAGCCAAGTTTCGGCCCCTGCGCGCGCCTGGACTACGAGCTGGAGCTGGGCATCTGGATCGGCCAGGGCAATGACCTGGGCCAGGCGATCCCGATTGGCGATGCCGCCGAGCACGTGGCCGGCTTCTGCCTGCTCAACGATTGGTCGGCCCGCGATATCCAGGCTTGGGAGTACCAGCCGCTCGGGCCGTTCCTGTCCAAGAGCTTCATCAGTACCGTGTCGCCCTGGGTGGTGACCGCCGAAGCGCTGGAGCCGTTCCGCTGCGCCCAGCCGGCGCGCCCGGAGGGTGACCCGCAGCCGCTGTCGTACCTGCTGGACAGCCGTGACCAGGCCGGTGGCGCCTTTGATATCGAACTCGAGGTGCTGCTGCTGACTGAGCGCATGCGCGAGCAGAACCTGCCTGCCCATCGCCTGACCCTGAGCAGCACCCGCAGCATGTACTGGACCGTGGCACAGATGGTTGCCCACCACAGCGTCAACGGTTGCCAGCTGCAGCCGGGCGACCTGTTCGGTTCGGGCACCCTGTCGGGCGCCACGCCGGGCTCGTTCGGCAGCCTGCTGGAGATCACCGAGGGCGGCAAGCACCCGGTGGAGCTGGCCAGCGGCGAGGTGCGCAAGTTCCTCGAGGACGGTGACGAGGTCATCCTGCGGGCCCGTTGCGTGCGCGATGGCGTAGCCAGCATCGGCTTCGGCGAGTGCCGCGGCACCATCGTCGCGGCCAACTGAGGGGGCCGGGCGATGGAGCTGTTTACCTACTATCGGTCCACTTCGTCGTACCGGGTGCGCATCGCCCTGGCGCTCAAGGGCCTGGACTACCAGGCCCTGCCGGTCAACCTGCTCAAGGGCGAGCAGCGCGGCGATGACTATCTGGCGCTCAACCCGCAAGGCCGGGTGCCGGCCCTGCGCACCGACGGCGGCGAGCTGTTGGTGCAGTCGCCGGCGATCATCGAGTACCTGGAGGAGGTCCATCCACAGCCGGCGCTGCTGCCGGCCGCTGCCGAGGCGCGCGCCAAGGTGCGCGGTGTGGCGGCGATCATCGGTTGCGACGTGCACCCGCTGCACAACGTCAGTGTGCTCAACCAGTTGCGCCTGCTGGGGCACGATGAGGCGCAGGTCAATCAGTGGATCGCCCACTGGATCGGCCAAGGGCTGGCGGCGGTGGAGCAATTGATTGGCGATGAGGGCTTCTGCTTCGGTGCCACGCCGGGGCTGGCCGATGTCTACCTGATCCCGCAGCTGTACGCGGCCGAGCGCTTCAACATCGACTTGGGCAGCTACCCGCGCATTCGCAGGGTGGCGGCGCTGGCCGAGGCGCATCCGGCATTTGCCAAGGCCCACCCGGCGCGGCAGGTGGACACGCCGGTTCAGTGAATCGAGCGCTTGGTCGACGGTAGTTGGCCGAGCCGTTCGCTCAGTTTCAGGCGCTGGATCGGGTCGTCTGTCAGCAGCAGCGCATGCTCCAGGTCGAAGCGTTCGGCCTGGGGGCACTCAAGGTGCTGGTAGAGCGTGGCCCGGGCCAGGTAGTCGCTGACCTGCACCGGGCCCAGTTGCATCACCCGTTCGGCATCGATGAGTGCGGCAAGGTCGTTGTCATTGCTGCTGTGCAGCTGGCGCAGGTTGCGCGACAGGCGCTGGAGCATCTGCATCGGTGAAGCGCTGCGCAGGTGTTCGGCACTCAACGGCAACTGCGCGCCGAACTGGCGGGCGAGCAGTTCGCGGCAGTCGTTGGGGTAAAGGCGGCGCCCGCCGCAGGGGTCGAGCAGGTGATCGGCCCCGGGCACGCGCAGTAGGAAGTGGCCGGGAAAGTTGACCCCTTCGAGCGGGATCGACAGGTGCCGGGCCAGCTCCAGGGCGAGGATGGCCAACAGCAGCGGCTGGCCACGGCGGCGCTGCAGCACCTTGTCCATCAGCGCTACGTGCGGGCGCAGCGGGTGGTACTCATCCTGCTGGAAGCCCAGGGCATTGAGCTGGCGCAGCAGCGGCTGGGCCAGTTCGTTCAGGGGCAGCATCGGCAGATGGCTACTGACCTCGCACTGCAGCTCGCGCACGCGCGCCAGGCCGATCGAGGGGTCGACGCTGTGATCGTGTTCGGCGGCTATCCACAGGGCGGCTTCCAGCAGGGCGGCCGGTTCGCGTTGCAGGCAGGCCAGGCAGGCTTGGCGTGGGTTCATGGGGACTCTCCGTCACGCTTGTACTATTAGCCCTGGCACCGGCTTTCGTCCAGTGGTCCGCCCGCGCGGCGGCCCTGATGCACCTGCCTATACTGGTAGGAGCACCTCTCGGGGGAGCCCGTCGATGTTCGCCCTCATGCAAAGCACCCGCACCCAGTCACTGCACCTGTTCATCGACCCGCCCACGGGTCTGAAGGCCGTGGTGGCTATTCACAGCGAACACCTGGGGCCGGCCATGGGCGGTTGCCGCTACCTGCCCTATGCCGATGACGAAAGCGCCATGACCGATGCCATCCGCCTGGCCCAGGGCATGAGCTTCAAGGCCGCCCTGGCGGGGTTGCCAATGGGCGGCGGCAAGGCGGTGATCGTGCGTAACCCGCACGTGGAGAACCGTGCGGCATTGTTCGAAGCGTTCGGCCGTTTCGTGGACACCCTTCAAGGCCGCTTCATCACTGCCGTGGACAGCGGCACCTCCACCATCGACATGGACTGCATTGCCCAGTCCACCCCCCATGTCACCAGCACCACCGCATCGGGCGATCCCTCGCCCCATGCGGCAATGGGCGTGTTTGCCGGCATCCGCGCAACGTCCATGGCCCGTCTGGGTAGCGACAACCTGGAAGGCTTGCGGGTGGCGGTGCAGGGCCTGGGCAATGTGGGCTACGCGTTGGCCGAGCAACTGCATGCGGCGGGTGCCGAGTTGCTGGTCAGTGACCTGGATGCGGGGAAGGTGCGCCTGGCGGTGGAGCAGCTCAATGCACACCCGGTGACCAATGACGCCTTGATCAGCACCCCCTGCGATATCTTCGCGCCCTGCGGGGTAGGGCCGGTGCTGAATGGGCAGAGCGTGATGCAATTGCGCTGCGCAGCGGTGGCAGGCTCGGCCAACAACCAGCTGACTACCTTGCAGGTGGCCGACCAGTTGGAGAACCGCGGGATACTGTATGCGCCGGATTATGTGATCAATGCCGGTGGGTTGATCTACGTGGCGTTGAAGCATCGCGGTGAAGACCTGGGCACCATCACCGCGCACCTGGCGCGGATACCCACGCGGTTGACCGAAGTGTTTGCCCATGCCCAGGCCGAAAAACGCTCACCGGCCCGGGTGGCGCAGATGCTGGCGGAAAGGTTGCTCTACGGCTGAGAAGGCTTGCGCTTCTACAGGGGGCCGTGCCGATTTTACTCGGCTGCCCCACCTTCGAGCAGTTCCGCCAACGCATCCGGCTGGCTCTTGAACGCGCGGGCGAACACATCGCGGTTCTTGGCCATGTAGATACCGGCTTCCTCGACCTGCTGCTCGCTCAGCGACGGCACCGCTTTGTGCAGCACTTCAGCCAGGCGCTCGGCCAGTTCGAGCATCTTGTCGTGACGATCTGCTTCGGCCTTATCCATGAACAAGCGCTCCGGGTCGCGGCTGCTGCGGTACACCACTTCGACGGCCATTCATCACCTCTATGCCTTTTTGCTGGTTGGGGTATTAACTGTATTTTTATACAGTACAGGTGAAGGCCTGCTCACTGCAACCACAGTGATGGCCATTCGCGAGCAAAAAGCCTAGCGCACAAGTGCCCTGCGGCAATCCACCACCTTCCAAGACAGGGTGCCTGGCCCTTTAACTGCATGGCACAACAAATGTCACAGGCGTGACGCACCATCCTTCAGCCGTATCGGGGAATCGAACATCGTGAACACCAAATGGGCAGACAAGCTGCGCAAGGGCCTGCATGGCTCCGCCGACTCGCTGGGCAACCTGTGCGTGGAGGCATTCCACTACCTGGCACTGTTCGGCATCGGCGCGATCACCGCCTATGCGGCGGTGGTGACCTTCCTGGACATGTTGGGCAAGGGCGGGGTCAGCGTCGATGACATCCTGCTGCTGTTCATCTACCTGGAGCTGGGGGCGATGGTGGGGATCTACTTCAAGACCAACCACATGCCCATCCGCTTCTTGCTGTACGTGGCGATCACCGCGCTGACCCGCCTGCTGATCGGCGATGTGTCGCACCACAAGGCGCCGGATGTCGGGCTGCTGTACGTGTGTGGCGGCATCCTGCTGCTGGCGTTCGCCATCCTCGTGGTGCGCTATGCCTCCTACCGCTACCCGTCGACCAAGGTGCTGGACGCCAACGGCAAGGAAGTGGACGAGAGCAAGTAACCTTCAGTTGGCCAGGCAGGAGGCCGGGTGGCGATGATCGCGGGTCAGTGCGGCCAGCACTTGCAGCGGGTTCTGGCCAAGCTCGATGGCCAGGCCCAGGCGGATGCTGTCGATGACCCGCTGCAGGCGCACCGGGTCGTTGCGCTGGGCCGCGCTGACCAGGCGCCTGGCCACCACGCCGCTGTCATCGGAGAGGGTCAGCATGATGCTGCCATCGAGGCGCTCGATGCTCAGGTTGACCCGGTATTCGGGGGCGAACGCAGCGCTGATCTGGTCGAAAGGGTTGTTCATGGTCAAGGCCTGCATTGAATGACTGCAGGAGTTGACCGGGGCATGCCGGGGTTGGTTCAGGCCCGCTGATCGGTGCAAATGAAAACGCCCGGCGCAAGGCCGGGCGTTTTTACTGTCGCGGTTGGATCAGGCTTCTGGGTCACTCAGTTCAAGCACGCCACGTTTACTGCGCAGTTTGCCGTAGAAATGTTCCAGTGCGTGGTTGAGCTTGTTGGCGGCGCCATCGACCGCCTGGTCCAGCGAAGTGGCGGTATGGGTCACGGAAATCGGTTGGTGGCCTTTGGGGCGAGCCTCCATCTGGCAGCGTTTGTCGTGCGGTCCGGGCTTGGCGCCGTTCTCGTCGCGCAAATGGACTTCGATGCGGGTGAGGTCTTCTTCGTAGCGCTCGAGGCTGCTGTGCAGCGTGGCGCGGACCCACTCGTCGAGACGGTTGTTGCCTTCGAAATGGTTGCTGCTGTTGACCTGGATTTGCATGACTTCAATCCTTATTCAGCTTGCTCGCGGGAGGCACTTTCAAGCCACTGAGGGCGTTGGTCTTTTTGCGCCTCTTGACTCTAAGGTCAGGCATCCGCGCGACGAATTCAACCCCCTGCGCAAGAAAAATTTCCTGTTGCAAAAAGCCCGGCGGTCGCCGGGCTTTTGTTGTCGTCGGTCAGAACTCAACCGAGGTCTGCAGGTATAGAGTACGGGGTTCGCCCACGTACTTGCCCTTGTTGTTGTCGTCGAACGAGCGGGTGTAGTACTCGCGGTTGAACAGGTTCTTCACCCCCACCGCCACCTTCAGGTTCGAAAGCTCAGGGCCGAAGTCATAGCCGGCACGGCTGCTCACCAGCATGTAGCCGGGGATACGCCCGGTGCTGGCGTCGGCGCTCTCGCTGGCGGTGTTGGCGTTGTCGGCGTACTGGCTGCTCTGGAAGCTGCTGTCCAGGTTCAACTGCCACGGGCCCTCGGTGTAACCCACGCCCAGGGTGCCTTTGTGGCGCGACGAGAACGGCACCTGGTTACCCTTGTTCGGCCCGTCCTCACGGATGGTGGCATCGACGAAGGCGTAGCCGGCATGCACGTCGAAACCGGCCAGTGCCGGGCTCAGGCCATCGAGGGCGTAGCGCACGCTGGTCTCGATGCCCTGGTGGCGGGTTTCGCCGCGGGCGATCACCGAATCGTTGGTCTGGTTGCTTTCGTACTGGTTGTCGAAATTGATCAGAAATACGCCGATCTCCGCCTGCAAGTCGCCATTGTCGTAACGGGTGCCGAGTTCCCAGGTACGCGCTTTCTCCGGTTTTACCTCGCCACTGCTGACCCGGTTGGGCATCTGGCTGTACTGCACGCTGCCGAATGATCCTTCGGTGTTGGCGTACAGGTTCCAGGTGTCGGTGAGGTGGTACATCACGTTGAGTGCCGGCAGGGCGGTGTTGTAGCTGCCCTGGTAGCGCTGGCCGCTGAGTTTGTTGCTCTGCTCGGAGTCGATCATCTCGTAGCGCACGCCCGGGGTGATGGTCCAGCGGCCGATGTCGATACGGTCGTCCAGGTAGATCGCATGGGCCTCGGTGCTGCCACGGGTGTCGCGATCGTTGCGGCTGTCGGTGGTGGGCAGCAGGTTGCTGCGGGTCGGCTCGCGGTAGCGCAGTTCGTGGCCGGCTTCGTTGACGTAGCGGTAGCCAATGCCCAGTTCATGCCAGCTGTCACCCAGCGCCACGCCTTGGGAGAAGCGCGTCTCGATACCGCGCACCCAGTATTCGCGCGGCGACAGCGAAACGAAGTTGCCCTGGTCCAGATAACCGCTGCGCAGGGTCTTGGTGAAGAAGCTGTTGACGCTGAACTGGCGGTCGTCCTGCTTGTAGTCGTAGCCGAAGTTGAACAGCGTGCGGCGGCCCCAGAACTTGTCCTTGAGGCGGGTCGACTGGTAGGGATCATCGTCGAACGCCGCGGCACTCAGCCCGCCCGGCATCTCGGCCTCGCCCTCGTAGTACTGGGCCATGGCATGCAGGCTGTTGGCTTCGTCGAGCTGCAGCTTGCCCTTGAGCATCAGGTCGTCGATCTGCGTGTCGCTGTGTTCGCGCCAGTCGCTGCCCCGGGTACCGGAGTACAGCAGGGCACCCCCCAGGCCGTTGGCGTTGGTGCCGCCGATCAGCAGGTTGGCGTTGTTCTTCAAGCCATCCTGGCTGGACGACGGGCTGATCTGGTTCTGCATCGCCGCCTTGAACGTCGCCTCTTCGGGGATGGCACGGGTGACGAAGTTGACGATGCCACCGACGTTTTGCGGCCCGTAGCGCACCGCGCCGCCGCCGCGCACCACGTCCACCGCGTCCATGTTGCCCAGGCTGATCGGCGCCAGCGACAGCTGTGGCTGGCCGTAAGGGGCGAACGGCACCGGGATGCCGTCCATCAGCACGGTGGAGCGCGACGCCAGGCGTGGGTTGAGGCCACGGATGCCGAAGTTCAGCGCCAGGTCGTGGCTGCCGGTGCCGTTGTTCTCCGGCGCGTTCACCCCGGGGATGCGGTTGAGCACTTCGCGGGCGCTGCTGGCGCCGCTGCGCTCGAACTCCTCGCGGCGTACCACGTCACGGGCGCCGGGGTGTTCGAAGACGTTGTCCTGGCGCGCGTCGGCCAGCCAGTCACCGACCACGGTCGAGGCCCCCAGCTCCACGGCCGCGCCGCTGTTGCCCGCCTGTGCCGGTTGCAGGCTATAGGCGTTGTCGGCTTCCTGGCGGGCCTGCAGGCCGCTGCCGCGCAGCAAGGCATCCAGGCCCTGGCCCACCTCGTACTGGCCGTCCAGGCCAGGGCTGATCAGGCCTTGGGTCAGCGCCGAGCCGAACGAGATCAACGCGCCGCTTTCGCGACCGAATTGGTTGAGCGCGTCTTCCAGGCTGCCGGAGGCGATGTGGTAGCTGCGGGTTTCGGCGGCCAGGGTGGCGGGCACGGCGCCGCCCAGGCTGATGGCGAGCAGCAGGGCGTGGGCGAGGGGGCTGGGGCGCAGAAGCATGGGGCGGTGGTCCTGTGAGAAGGGGGTTCTGCCTTCTCTGTCACGCGAGGTCGGGGAAATGGCTCAGGTTGATTCAAATTTTTTTAAGGCTTCACCGGCCTCATCGCTGGCAAGCCAGCTCCCACCTGCCCCTGTGGGAGCCGGCTTGCCGGCGATAGGGCCGCCACAGGCTCACCCCGTAGCCGCCTCGACCGACACCCAATACCGGGTAAACCGTCGCACCTTCACTGGCAACGCCACCTCCAGCATGGCCAGGATCCGCTCGCTGTCCTCCAGCGGATACGACCCGGAAATCCGCAAGTCGGCCACCCGCTCGCTGCAACCCAATTGCCCAAGCCGGTAGCGCGAAAGCTCGGCAACAAAGTCGCCGAGGCGCATCTGCGACACCACCAGCATGCCGTCCACCCAGGCTGCGCGGTTCGGGTCCAGTGGCGCGATCGCCTTCCACCCATCCCGGGCGAAGCGCGCCTGGTGCCCGGCCAGCAGGCTTTGCCCGGCCACGCTGGCGCTGCCGCTGAACACCGTGACCAAGCTGAACCCCTCGAACTGGCGCACATTGAAGCGGCCGCGGTCCAGCAGCAGGTCGCCTTCGCCGGTGCGCAGCCGCAGTGGGCGCGCATCGTTGGCCGTCTCCAGCAACAGTTCACCCTCCTGCAGGCGCACCAGCCGCTGCTGGCCATCGAAGCGCACATCGGCGGCGCTGCGGGTGTTCAGGTGCAATTGGCTGCCATCGTCGAGGGTCAGCCGCCGGCGCTGGCCGACCGGGCTGCGATAGTCGGCCATCAGCCCCGGCAGCGGGTTGTGCTGCTGCAGACCGAGCCCGGTGGCACTGGCCACACCCACCAGCAACAGTGCCTTGAGCGCCCGGCGCCGAGCCGGGGAGGGCGGCGCCTGCAGGGTCGCGTGCACCACCGGCGAGGCCACGCCACGTAAGCGCTGGTTGACCTGCTGGATGTGCGCCCAGGCGCGCTGGTGCTCATGGTCGGCTGCCAGCCAGCGTTCCAGCGCCAGGTGCTGGTCGAAGCCCTCGGCCTGGGATTCGATCAGCCAATGCACGGCCTGCTCGGCGACGCGGGGGGCGAACGTGGTGTTCATTGGGCGAAGTAGCAGCGCAGGGCTGCCTTGTGCAGGTAGCGCTTGACCGTCGCCAGCGAGATGCCCAGCTCCCGGGCGATCTCGCCCTGGCCCAGGCCGTCGACCTGGGCCAGCAGGAACGCGCGCTTGACCAGCGGCGGCAGGCCATCGAGCAGGCGGTCGAGCTCCAGCAGGGTGTCGAAGATGATCGCTTTTTCTTCTTCGCTCGGCGTCACCTGCTCGGGCACCAGGGCCAGTGCCTCGAGGTAGGCGCGCTCCAGTTCCTGGCGGCGGAAGTGGTTGCACAGCACGCGCTTGGCCACGGTGGCGAGGAAGGCGCGGGGCTCTACCAGTTGCGGCGTTTCACGGGCCTGGAGCAGGCGCACGTAGGTGTCCTGGGCCAGGTCGGCGGCGCTCTGCGGGCAACCCAGGCGCCGCCGCAACCAGCCGGTAAGCCAACTGTGGTGGTTGAGGTACAGACCTTCGACGGTGGAGGAGAGGGCGCTGGGCACCGATGCGACTCCGGCGCTCTATGGCGCAACTGGAAGTAAGAATTGTTCGCATTGTATTCAGGCCTCGGCCTTTCGGCAATCGGTGACAGGGGCCGCAGTTCATCCCCGACTCTTTGCTTATGAGAATTGAAATCATTACTATTGCACCCCCATTTCCCCGGACCACCGCGATGAAGAGCAAAGCCGCCGGCCTCCCTTTGAGCTATCGCCTGGCCGTGGCCTCACGCAGCCTGGCGGCACTGCTGGGCGGCTACCTGCTGGCGTCGCTGGCCAGCGTGTGCATCACCCTGCTCACGCCCATGGCCCAGGTCGATGCCGCGCTCACCGGCATGATGCTGTCGTTCGTGGTCTACCTGCTGGCGTTCATCGGCTGCTTCGCCTGCCGCAGCGCCTGGCGCGCCTGGCTGGGCGTGCTGCTGCCCAGCCTGCTGCTGGGGCTGATCGCCGGGCTTGCCTACTGGATGAAAAACGGATGAAAGAGGGCTTTCGCCAGGCCATGGCCTGGTTGCACACCTGGACCGGGCTGATCTTCGGCTGGCTGCTGTTCGCCATTTTCCTCACCGGGACGCTGTCGTACTTCAAGGACGAGATCAGCCACTGGAGCACGCCTGAAGTCCGCAGCCACCCGCTTGATCCGGTGGCCAGCCTGGCGTTGGCGCAGCGCTATCTGCAAAGCAACGCCGGCCACGCCAACAGCTGGTTCATCCGCCTGCCCAGCGAGCGCGAGCCGGCGCTCAGCGTCAGTTGGCGCGACCCGAATGCGGGTGGGCGACGCGGCATGGTGAGGAAGGACCTGGACGCCGTCAGCGGCCAGGAAGTGGTGGGCCGCGACAGCCGTGGCGGCGAGTTTTTCTACCGCTTCCACTTCGAGCTGCAGATGCCCTACCCGTGGGGGCGCTGGTTGGCGACCTTCTGCGCCTTCATCATGCTGCTGGGCCTGGTGACCGGGATCATCACCCACAAGAAGATCTTCAAGGAGTTCTTCACCTTCCGCCCCGGCAAGGGCCAGCGCTCCTGGCTCGACGGCCATAACGCCATCGGCGTGCTGGTGCTGCCGTTCCACCTGATGATCAGCTACAGCAGCCTGGTGATCTTCATGTACATGGTGATGCCGGCCAGCATCATGGCCAGCTATGGCGACAGCGGCGACTATTTCGACGACCTGTTCGGCCGTGACCAAACCCCGGCGCTGGCAGGCGTGGCGGCACCCCTGGCGCCATTGCCGGAGTTGTACGCCAAGGTGCAGGAGCAGGCGCCGGGCGCGCGCATGGGCTTCATCCAGGTGCAGAACCCTGGCGACGCCAATGCCCGGGTCACCTTCAGCCGCGCCTCGGCCGACAGCGTGGCCTACAAGCGCAGCGCCAACTGGACCTTCGATGGTGTCAGCGGCGCCCTGCTTACCCAAGGCGCGCCGGAGAGCGCGGCGATGATGACCTCGTTTACCTTCGTCGGCCTGCACATGGGCAATTTCGCCGGGCCGTGGCTGCGCTGGCTGTATTTCGCCTTCGGCGTGGCCGGCACGGCGGTGATCGGCACGGGCCTGGTGATGTGGTTGGGCAAACGCCAGCTCAAGCACGCCAAGAGCGGGCATATGCCGGTCGAGCTGCGCCTGGTCGAGGTGCTCAACATCGCCAGCATGAGCGGCCTGCTGCTCGGCGTGGCGGCGTTCTTCTGGGCCAACCGCCTGTTGCCGGTGGCGTTGCAGGGGCGTGCCGACTGGGAGATCAACGCCTTCTTCCTGGCCTGGGCCCTGGCGCTGGCGCATGCCGTGCTGCGCCCCGGGCGCCGGGCCTGGGGCGAACAACTGGCGCTGGGCGCGCTGGCCTTCGCCCTGTTGCCGCTGCTCAACGCCCTGACCACCGGCCAGGGGTTGAACCACTCCATTGCCGTCGGTGACTGGGCCATGGCCGGGTTCGACCTGACTGCACTGGGCACCGGGCTGTTCCTCGCCTGGGCTGCCGGCAAGATGCTGCGCGCGCCCAAGGTGGTGGCCAAGCGCGCGCCCAAGGTCGCCAAAGCCGTGGAGGTGAGCTGATGTTGAGCGTTGCGCTGCTCGGTTTCGCCGGTTTCGCCGGCCTGTGCCTGGCCATGGAAAAACACTTCAACGACCTGCTCGGGCGCAAGCCCACGGCCAGTCAGCTCAAGGCCCTGCGTATCGGTGGCTGGTCGCTGTTGCTGCTGTCGCTGGTGCTGGCCGTGCACTTGCAGGGCTTGGCCTTCGGCCTGGTGGAGTGGATCGCCGTGCTGATGGCCGGGGTGACGCTGTGGGTGTTCGGCCTGCCGTACCAGCCTCGGTTGCTGCTGGGCCTGGCAGCGGCCAGCCTGGTGCTTGGGCCGTTGCTGGCCGTGTTGGCGGTGTAAGGCGTTGCGCGAGCCGGGAGAGGTGATCGACGCCGACGCCGAGGCCAGCCGTGGCCGGGCGCGCTTCGTCCAGGTATTCCTCGCCCAGCGTGCACGCATGGAGGCGCTGGTCAACCGGCGCATCGGCTGCCGCGCCACCGCCGCCGACCTGGTGCAGGAGCTGTTCCTGCGCTTCTGGCGCCGCCCCGAGGTCAAGGTCGAGGCCCTCGATACTTACCTGCTGCGCAGCGCCAGCAACCTGGCCATCGACTACTTGCGCGGCGAAGGCAGCCGCGACCGCGTGGCCGAAGGCTTGCAGCACACCGACGACGAAGCCTTCGCCCAGGCGCCCGAACAGGCCCTGGAGGTCGACCATGACCTGCAGCGCATCGAGGCGGCGCTGCGCGCCTTGCCCGAGCGCACCCGGCAGATCTTCTTGCTCAACCGCATCCACGGCTGCACTTATGGCGAGATCGCCAAGGCCATGCAGCTGTCCCAGAGCGCCGTGGAAAAGCATATGATGCGCGCCCTCGAAGCGTGCAAGGCGAGTGTCGCCGAAGCCGCACCCCCACCGCGCCGGCCAGGGAGCGCCCGTCGATGAGCCTCGAACCGCCGATTACTGCCGAACAGTCCCGGGCCGCCCTGGGCTGGCTGATGCGCATCCAGCAGCAGCCGGAGCAGGCCGAAAGCGCCGCATTCAAGCGCTGGTTGCTGCAGGCCCCGGCCCATCGCCAAGCCTACGCCCAGGCCCAGGCGTTGTGGCACCAGACCGAGGCCCCGGCCGCGCGCCTGGCCGCCGAAGAACAGGCCGGCCTGCAGCAGTACCTCGAGGCCATGCGCCGGCCTGCCCGCAAACCCCATTGGCAGCGCTTCGCCGTGGCCGCTTGCCTGGTGCTGGCACTGGGAGGCGTGGCCGGCTGGCAGCCGCAGCACTGGTTGCAGGACCTGCGCGCCGACTACACCAGCGCCGAGCAGGTGCGCCAGGTGACCTTGGCCGATGGTTCCCAGCTGACACTGGACGCCGGCACGGCGATCGGCGTGGACTTCGACCAGGGTGAGCGACGCGTGCGCCTGCTGCGCGGCGCGGCGTACTTCCAGGTGACCCACACCGGCGCGCCGTTCCTGGTCGACGCCAACGGTGGGCAGGTGCGCGTGCTCGGCACCCAGTTCGAAGTGCGCGAGCAGGCTGAGGGTGCCCAGGTCACGGTGCGCAGCGGCCGGGTGGCGGTGACGCCTGCCCAGGGCCAGCCGGCGCGCGAGCTGACCGCCAATCAACAGCTGGCCTATGCCACCGGCAGCGCGGGCGCGGTCGAGGCAGTGGACAGCGACAGCCGCCTGGCCTGGCGCCAGGGCTGGCTGAATTATTACCAGGTGCCGCTGGGGCAGGTGGTCGAGGACCTGGGGCGTTACTACCCCGGGCGGATCGTGCTGCTCGACGGCGAGCTGGCGCAGCGCAAGGTCAGTGGCAGCTTCCCGGTGGCCGAGCCGCTGCTGGCGCTGGACTCGCTGGGCAAGGTGCTGGGGTTCTCGCGGCAGACGCTGTTGGGGCGCTTGACGGTGTTGCGCTGACAAACAATCGCGGGGCAAGTCGCATCGGCGCACCGCCGCTCCCACGCCAGTCGCCTAGGTTGCGAGTCGCGTGGGAGCGGGCTTGCCCCGCGATCGGTTTATTGAAACGAAGAATTTTTTCCTCAAGACGATGAGGTACTTCTCGACGGCATCCGTGTAGTGAGTGGAAGTGCGATTCATTCGCAAAAGATCATCCCTCTCACAGGTCAGCGTCCATGAAGTTCACCCCGCGTTGCGTCCCGCTCTGGTTCGGCCTCAGCACCCTGTCGGTGCTGGCCGTGGTCCCTCAGGCGATGGCCGAGCAGCAAAGCCAGGCCTATGCCTTCGCCCAGCCGAGCCAGCCGCTGGCCCAGGCGCTCAACGCCTTCAGCCGCACCACCGGGCAGAGCGTGGTCTACACCCTGGCGCTGCCCGAGCTGCAGGCGCCGGCCTTGCACGGCACGTTCAGCGCCGAGCAGGCCCTGCAGCAGCTGCTGGGCAGCTCCGGCCTGGCCTGGCGCCGCGTCGATGGCCGCACGCTGACCCTCGAACCGGCCGACACCTCAGGGGCCGTGAACCTGCAAGCCACCACCGTTACCTCCCAGGCCGACGACTACAGCTATCAGCCCCCGGCCAGCGCCTCGATCATGCGCGGCCAGGGCCCGACCCAGGACATCCCCCAGGCAATCAACGTGGTGCCCGCGCAGGTGATCCGCGATCAGGCGCCGCGCAACCTCGACGATGCGCTGTACAACGTCAGCGGCATCACCCAGGGCAACAACTTCGGCGGCACCGCCGACACCGTGATGAAGCGCGGCTTCGGCGACAACCGCGACGGCTCGATCATGCGCGACGGCATGCCCATCGTGCAGGGCCGCGCGCTCAACGCCAGCACCGAGCGGGTCGAGGTGCTCAAGGGCCCGGCTTCGCTGCTGTACGGCATCCAGGACCCGGGCGGGGTGATCAACGTGGTCAGCAAGCGCCCGCAGCTTGAGCAGTACAACGCCGTCACTCTGCGCGGCTCCAGCTACGGCAGTGGCAAGAACGGCAGCGGCGGCGGCCTGGACAGCACCGGCGCGCTGGGCGACAGCAACTTCGCCTATCGGCTGATCGTCGACCATGAAGACGAAGACTACTGGCGCAATTTCGGCGTGCACCGCGAGTCGCTGGTGGCGCCGTCGTTCGCCTGGCTGGGCGAAGCCACCCAAGTGGTGCTGGCCTACGAGCACCGTGAGTTCAGCTACCCGTTCGACCGCGGCACCGCCTTCGGCAGTGACGGGCACCCGCTGAACATTCCCGCCAGCCGCCGTCTCGACGAGCCGTTCAACGACATGGAAGGCCGCTCCGACCTGTACCGCCTGGAGGTCGATCACCAGCTGAGCGACGACTGGAAAGCGCACTTCGGCTACAGCTTCAACCGCGAAACCTACGATGCCAGCCAGGTCCGGGTGACTGGCGTCAACGAGAAAAAAGGCACGCTGACACGCAGCATCGACGGCACCCAGGGCGCCATGAGCCGCGACCAGTTCGCCACCTTCAGCCTTAACGGCAACGTCGAGCTGGCCGGCCAGCGCCACGACCTGCTGCTCGGTGTCGATCACGAAGACCGCAAGATCTACCGCGCCGACCTGATCCGCCAGAACAGCCGCTCGACCTTCAGCTACCTCAACCCGGTCTATGGCCGCGAAGTGGAAGGCACCAGCGTGCGCGCCAGCGACAGCGACCAGACCGACGAACTGCGCAGCGACTCGCTGTTCCTGCAGGATGCCTGGCACCTGGACGATCACTGGATCCTGGTGGCCGGCGGGCGCTTCCAGCAGTTCGACCAGTACGCCGGCCGTGGCCGCCCGTTCAACGTCAACACCGACAACAGCGGCCAGACCTGGGTGCCCCATGCGGGCCTGGTGTACAAGCTCGATGAGCAACTGTCGTTCTATGGCAGCTACAGCGAGTCGTTCAAACCCAACTCGACCATCGCGCCGCTGAGCATCGGCGCTGGCCAGACCCTCACCCTCGACTCCGGCATCGAGCCGGAGCAAGGCAAGTCGTGGGAACTGGGCGCCAAGCTGGATATCCCCGGCCGGGTCACCGGCACCCTGGCGCTGTTCGATATCAACAAGCGCAATGTGCTGGTGGCCGACGGCGACACTCAGCCCGGTACGATCATCTACAGCAATGCCGGTGAAGTGCGTTCCCGCGGCGTCGAACTGGACCTGACCGGCCAGCTCAGCGAGCGCTGGAGCCTGATCGGTGCCTACGCCTTCACCGATGCCGAAGTGACCAAGGACCCGGACCTCAAGGGCAATCGCCTGCAGAACGTCGCGCGCCACAGTGGTTCGCTGTCGGCGGTGTATGACTACGGCAGCCTGTTCGGCGGCGACCGCCTGCGTGTAGGGGCGGGCGCCCGCTATGTGGGGGAGCGCGCCGGCAATGCGACCAATGACTTCGACCTGCCGGCGTATACCGTGGCCGATGCCTTTGCCAGCTACGAGACCAAGCTCGACGAGCACAAGGTTCTACTGCAACTGAACGTGAAGAACCTGTTCGACAAGGTGTATTACAGCTCGGCGGTGAACCGTTACTTCGTCGCGGTGGGGGATGCGCGGCAGGTGAGCCTGTCGAGTACGTTCGAGTTCTAGGTTGGTAGTACGGGCCTGAGGGGGGGGGGGGGGGGGGGGGCCCCACGCAAAGGCCCTGAAAGGTCTCGTCTCCTCACGGATGGAAACGC
>NZ_JBMOWQ010000135.1:0-3171 GCF_049310485.1 Pseudomonas sp. GZD-209 | reverse complement strand
CTTCCCCGCTCCCCCCCCCCCCCCCCCCCTTTCCTCTTTCCCCCCCCCCCCCCCCCCCCGCGATGAGGCCTGCTCAGGCAACCACGAAGGCCGCCCGATACTCCCCCGGCGTCGCCCCCAACGCCTGCCTGAACCGGTTGCTGAAATGGCTGGCACTGGCAAACCCGCACAGCAACGCCACCTGCCCCAGCGGTAGTTGCCCCAGGCGCAACAGCTCGCACGCTCGGTGCAGGCGCCGGGCCAGCAGGTACTGATGCGGCGGCAAACCGAAGCTCGCCCGGAACATCCGCGCAAAGTGGTATTCGGACAGGTTGCAGCGCAGCGCCAGCTCACCCAGGGTCAGCGGCTGGTCGAGGTTGGCCTCGATGTACTCGACCAACTGCCGGCGCTGGTGCGGCGCCAGCCCGCCCTTGAGTTTCAGCCCCTGGCGCAGCCCCGCCTGGTGCAGCACGGCATGGTCGATGATGGCGTGCCCCAGGCTGCTGGCCAGCAGCCGTTCGCCGGGCTCGGCCCAGTCCAGCTGGATCAGCTGGCGAAAGCGCGCGGCCTGCAAAGGGTCTTCCAGGAAGGTCGCCTCGCGCAGTTGCATCTCCCGTGGCTCACGGTCGAGCAGGCGGGTGCAGCCCAGGGCGAACTGCGCCTCGCTGATGTACAGGTGGGCCAGGCGGATCGAGCCGTTGACCACCCAATTCGACTCGTGGCCGGCGGGCATGATGCACAGCTTGTCAGGCGACCCCTTGTCCGACGGGCGCTGGCGGCGGAAGGTGCCGGTACCGTCGGCGATGTAGCAGGACAGGGTGTGGTGGCTGGGGGCCTGGTAGTCGCGGGCATCGTCACGGTTGCTCCACAACGCCGCCGCCAGCCCGTCGCCCAGGTGCGCGCTCAGCTCCAGGCGGGCGTGGGGGGAGGCGTGCATGGCGTTGAAGACTTGCAGGTGATCGAGTGCGGGCATGGGTGGGTCCTCTGGTGGCCATCGTACTGCGATGGCGAGGGGCTGGCAGCTATCTGTCGAGGAAAAGCGCAAGTTTGTGCAAGCGGGGCAGGGGACGAAGGCCGGACACTGGATTCCTGTGATGTCCATCGCGGGGCAAGCCCGCTCCCACGCCGGTTTTGCGAATTTGGCGTGGGAGCGGGCTTGCCCCGCGATGGGCCTGATGCCCTGGGAGTTCACCATGAACCTGTCGCTCTACCTGCTCACCGTCCTGATCTGGGGCACCACCTGGATCGCCCTGAAACTGCAACTGGGCGTGGTCGCCATCCCGGTGTCGATCGTCTACCGCTTCGCCCTGGCCGGGTTGATCCTGTTCGCCATCCTGCTGCTTACCCGGCGCCTGCAGCCGATGGACAGGCGTGGCCATCTGGTGTGCCTGGCCCAGGGTTTCTGCCTGTTCTGCGTCAACTTCATGTGCTTCCTCACCGCCAGCCAGTGGATCGCCAGCGGCCTGATCGCCGTGGTGTTTTCCACCGCCACCCTGTGGAATGCCCTCAATGCGCGGATCTTCTTCGGCCAGAAGGTTGCCGCCAACGTGCTCGGCGGCGGGGCCATGGGCCTGCTCGGCCTGGGGCTGCTGTTCTGGCCGGAGCTTTCGCACCACGCCGCCAGCCGCGAAACCCTCTACGGCCTGGGCCTGGCGCTGCTCGGCACCTTGTGTTTCTCGGCCGGCAACATGCTCTCCAGCGTGCAGCAGCGGGCCGGGCTCAAGCCCATGACCACCAATGCCTGGGGCATGCTCTACGGCGCGTCGATGCTGGCGGTGTACTGCCTGGTCAGCGGCATCCCGTTCGAGATGGAGTGGAACACGCGCTATATCGGTTCGCTGCTGTACCTGGTGATCCCGGGCTCGGTGATCGGCTTCACCGCCTACCTCACCCTGGTCGGGCGCATGGGGCCGGAGCGCGCGGCCTACTGCACGGTACTGTTCCCGCTGGTGGCGCTGAATGTGTCGGCGTTCGCCGAAGGCTACCAGTGGACGCCGCCGGCGCTGCTGGGGCTGGTGGTGGTGATGGCGGGGAATGTGCTGGTGTTTCGCAAGCCGAAAGCTAGCGTGGGGGCACTTGCTGGAGCGGCCAAGTAGGGCCGCTCCGACCTTATCGCGGGGCACAACGTGGGAGCGGGCTTGCCCCGCGGTAGGGCCGTCAGCTACTAGCTGCGAAACTTCAGCCTTTCCACACCTGCGGATTCACCAGATCCCGCGGCCGCTCGCCCAGCAGCGCCGCGCGCAGGTTGTCGATCGCCCGGTTGGCCATGGCCTCGCGGGTTTCGGCGGTGGCCGAGCCGACGTGGGGCAGGGTGAGGGCGTTGGGCAGCTTGAACAGCGGCGAGTCGGCCAGCGGCTCTTTCTCGTACACGTCCAGCCCGGCGCCACGGATGGTGCCGGTCTGCAGCGCCTCGATCAGCGCCGCCTCATCCACCACCGGCCCGCGCGCGATGTTGATCAGGAACGCGCTGGGCTTCATCAGCTTCAATTCCCGTGCGCCGATCAACTTGCGGGTGGCCTCGGACAGCGGCACCACGATACAGACGAAGTCGGCCTCGGCCAGCAGCTCGTCCAGGCTCCGGAATTGTGCGCCGAGCTCCTGCTCCAGCGCCGCCTTGCGGCTGTTGCCGGCGTACAGCACCTGCATGTTGAAACCGAAGCGGCCACGGCGGGCGATGGCCGCGCCGATGTTGCCCATGCCGACGATACCCAGGGTCTTGCCATGCACGTCGCTGCCGAAGTGCGCCGGGCCCACGGTGGCCTGCCACTGGCCGGCCTTGGTCCAGGCATCGAGCTCGGCGGTACGGCGGGCGCAGCCCATGACCAGGGCGAAGCCCAGGTCGGCGGTGCTTTCGGTGAGCACATCGGGGGTATTGGTCAGGGCGATGCCGCGCTCGTTGAGGTAGGCCAGGTCGTAGTTGTCGTAGCCGACCGAGACGCTCGATACCACCTCAAGCTTGCCCGCGCCTTCGAGCTGCGCGCGGCCGAGCTTGCGGCCCACGCCGATCAGGCCGTGGGCCTCGGGCAGGGCTTCGTTGAACTGGGCGGCGATGTCGCCCAGTTTCGGGTTGGGCAGGATCACGTTGAAGTCTTGCTGCAGGCGCTCGGCCATGGCGGGGGTGATGCGGCTGAAGGCCAGGACGGTCTTTTTCATCGGGCTTCTCTGCAAGGCGGGTGGGGCCTCATCGCGGGG
>NZ_JBMOWQ010000134.1:0-36832 GCF_049310485.1 Pseudomonas sp. GZD-209 | reverse complement strand
CCGCTCCCACGCAGAGCTGAGTCACGTGGGAGCGGGCTTGCCCCGCGATCTGGCCAGTACCGGCAGGCGCCTTACTTCAGCTTGGCGAATGCCCGCTCGGCCGCATCCAGGGTGATCTGCAGCTCCTTGTCGCCGTGGGCGATGGAGGTGAAGCCCGCCTCGAACGCACTCGGCGCCAGGTACACGCCGCCTTCGAGCATCAGGTGGAAGAAGCGCTTGAAACGGTCCGCATCGCTGGCCATCACGTCGTCGAAGGTGACGATGTCATCGGCGCCGCTGAAGTACAGGCCGAACATGGCGCCCGCCTGCGTGGTGACGAACGGGATGCCGGCGGCATCGGCGCGCTGCTGCAGGCCGTCGAGCATGCGGCTGGTGTAGGCGCTGAGCTCGTCGTGGAAGCCTGGGCGGCTGATCAGCCTGAGGGTGGTCAGGCCGGCGGCCATGGCCAGCGGGTTACCGGACAGGGTGCCGGCCTGGTAGACCGGGCCGAGCGGGGCGATGCAGCCCATGATCTCGCGCTTGCCGCCGAAGCAGCCGACCGGCATGCCGCCACCGACGATCTTGCCGAAGGTCGACAGGTCGGGGGTGATGCCGTAGTAGCCCTGGGCACCGCCGAGGGAGACACGGAAGCCGGTCATCACTTCGTCGAAGATCAGCACTACGCCGTGTTTGTCGCACAGCGCGCGCAGGCCTTCGAGGAAGCCCGGCGCCGGTGGTACGCAGTTCATGTTGCCGGCCACCGGCTCGACGATGATGCAGGCCACGGTCTGGCCGACGTCGGCGAGGGTTTTCTCGACCGCGGCGATGTCGTTGAACGGCAGCGTCAGGGTGTGCTTGGCGAAGTCAGCCGGTACGCCGGCAGAGCTGGGCACGCCCTGGGTCAGCAGGCCCGACCCGGCCTTGACCAGCAGGCTGTCGGAATGGCCGTGGTAGCAGCCTTCGAACTTGATGATGGCGTCACGGCCGGTGTAGCCACGAGCCAGGCGGATGGCGCTCATGGTGGCTTCGGTGCCGGAGCTGACCATGCGCACCATCTCCATCGACGGCACCAGCGAGCAGACCAGGTCGGCCATCTCGGTTTCCATGGCGGTCGGGGCGCCGTAGGACAGGCCGTGCTGCAACTGATTGCGCACGGCGTCCAGTACGTCCGGGTGGCCGTGGCCGAGGATCATCGGGCCCCAGGAGCCGACGTAATCGACATAGCGCTTGTCATCCTCGTCGACGACGTAGGCGCCTTCGGCGTGCTTGAAGAACAGCGGAGTGCCGCCGACGCTCTTGAAAGCGCGGACCGGCGAGTTGACGCCGCCGGGGATGTGCTTCTGGGCTTGGGCGAACAGGGCTTCGGAACGGGACATGGGATCTTCTCTCGAAATCAGGAAGCGAACAGGGCGTTGAAGGCGCGGGCGCGGCGGGTGACTTCCTGCGCGCTGTCGGCACCGAACAGGCCGTGGATCACCGCCAGCAGGTCGGCGCCATGGGCGACCAGCGGGGCGGCGTTGTCGAGGGTAATGCCGCCGATCACGGCGATCGGCAGCTTGACCTGGGCGCGGGCCTGTTCCAGCAGTTCGACGCTGGCGGCCGGTGCGCCCGGCTTGGTGACAGAATTGAAGAAGCGGCCGAAGGCGACGTAGTCGGCACCTTCCTTGGCGGCCTGCCGGGCAAGCTCAAGGCTGGCATGGCAGGTGGAGCCGATGATGGCCTGGCGGCCGAGCAGGGCGCGGGCCGGGGTGAGCGGGCCGTCGGTCTGGCCCAGGTGCGCGCCGACGCCCAGGCGTGCGGCCAGTTCGGCGTCGTCGTTGATGATCAGCTGGGTGCCGTAGCGCTCGCACAAGGTCATCAGCGCTTCGGCCTCACGCAGGCGGCGGGCGGCATCGTCGCTCTTGTCGCGGTACTGCAGCAGGCAGACGCCGCCTTCCAGTGCCGCCTCGACGTGGCTGAGGAAACGGCCGGCGAGCAGCTGGCTGTCGGTGATCGCATACAGACCGCGGAGCTTCATCGGGTGGCCTCGTGTCAGGAGCAGAAATCCAGGGGCAGGCGGCGCGGCACGTACTGGCCCTTGCCCAGTTGCTCGGCGTCACGCAGGGTGCGCCAGGTATAGTCCAGGGCGCTGCGCACGGCGCTTTGCAGCTGCTCGCCAAGGGCCAGGCGGCCGGCCAGGGCGCTGGCCAGGGTGCAGCCCGAGCCGTGATAGCTGCCGGGCAGGCGTTGGCAGGTCCAGGTGTGCTGCTGGCCATCGCGGCTGTACAGGCGGTTGTGGATTTCGTCCTCGTCGCCGTGGCCGCCAGTGATCAGCAGGTGCTCGACGAATGGCAGCAGCTTGGCGGCGCACTCGTCGGCGGTGCCATCCGGCAGTTCGGCGAGGATGCGCGCCTCGGGCAGGTTTGGCGTGGCGATGGTGGCCAGCGGCAGCAGGCGCTCGCGCAGTGCGTAGCCGACCTCGTCCTTGCCCAGGCGGCCACCGCCGCCGGCGCGCAGCACCGGGTCGCAGACCAGCGGCAGGTGCGGGTGGGCCTTGAGCAGTTCGGCCACGGTGTCGACCATTTCGATCGAGCCGAGCATGCCCAGCTTGACCGCGGCCACGGTGGAGTCGGCCAGCACGGCGTTGGCCTGGGCCAGCACCCACTCGCGGTCGAGCACGCGGAAGTCGGAAACGTTGACGGTATCCTGCACGGTCAGGGCGGTCACAGTCGGTGCGGCGTGACAGCCTTGGGCGATCAGGGCTTCGATATCTGCCTGCAGCCCGGCGCCACCACTTGGGTCGTGGCCGGAGAGACAGAGGACAACGGGGCGGGAGCTGTAGGTATTCATGGTCGGCGAGCTTATCACCAAACCTTTTTGTGCGGATCGGTCGCTGCGCAAGATTTGCTGATCGAGCGGTCAGGATGTCCAGGCTAGTGCTTCTGTAATGCGCATGCTAGAGCCGTTTAATGCAAATTTAGTGTGGCCTCTGGCCTTGCCGGAAAGCTATGCTAGAGTGCTCGGATAATTCGATCAACGGACTCTGCCGGATCACGTCGTCTCAAAGGGAAGGGAGGCAACGCGACGCGAACGGACAGGCCATGCTGGGGCTGTATGCGCTATTTGCTGATTGTGCTTCTGGGCTGCTTGCCCCTGTTCGCCGGGGCGGTCGAATTCGACGCCAGCACCGCACGACTGCCACTGGGCAGGTTCATGCAGGTCTACGAGGACCACGATGGCAGTGCCAGTATTGGCCAGGTCAGCGCGCCCGCCTTTGCCAGCCGTTTCCAGGCGCACCCGCATGAGGTGCTCAATGCCGGTTACTCGACCTCGGTGTTCTGGCTGCGAATCGACCTGAACTACGCCGCCACCCCCTCCGCCGCGCCGCGCCAATGGTTGCTGGAGCTGGCTTACCCGCCGCTGGATCACCTCGAACTCTACCTGCCGGATGCCCAAGGGGTGTTTCGCCTGGCCCAGCGCACCGGCGATGCACTGCCCTATGCCAGCCGGCAGATTCGCCAGAACAACTACCTGTTCGAGCTGCCCCTACAACCTGGGCAGGCGACCACCGTTTACCTGCGCCTGCACAGCCAGGGTTCGGTCCAGGCGCCGCTGACGCTGTGGTCGACCCAGGCGTACCTTGAAGACCAGCCCACCCGCCTGTATGTGCTGGGCATGATCTATGGCGTGCTGCTGGTGATGCTGGTCTACAACCTGTTCATCTACCTCAGCGTGCGCGATGTCAGTTACCTCTACTACATCCTCTACATCGCCTCGTTCGGTTTGTACCAGGTGTCGGTCAACGGCGCCGGTATCGCCTACTTCTGGCCGGACAGCCCGTGGTGGGCGAATGCCGCGACGCCCCTGTTCATCGGCGCCGCCGGGTTGTTCGGCTGCCAGTTCGCCCGCCATTTCCTGCAACTGGGCCGGCTCAGCCGTGGTTTCGACCGCCTGCTGATGGCGCTGATGGCGGGTGGTGCGCTGGTCATGGTGCTGGCGGTGACCCTGCGTTACGGCATCGCGCTGCGCATGGCCACGGTGCTGGCGCTGCTGTTCACCGTGAGCATTTTCAGCGCAGGCCTGTATGCCTGGTGGCGCGGGGTGCGGGTGGCGCGCTGGTTCATCATCGCCTGGACCGCGTTCCTGCTGGGCGGGCTGGTCAACACCTTGATGGTGCTGGGCTATCTGCCCAACGTGTTCCTCACCATGTACGCCAGCCAGCTCGGTTCGGCGCTGGAGGTGGCGTTGCTGTCCCTGGCGCTGGCCGACCGCATCAACAGCCTGCGCGAGCAGCAGGCCCAGGCCCTGCGCGAGACCGGGCGCACCCTCGAGCAGCTGAACCAGCAACTGGCCCACAGCAATCGCCTGAAAGACGAGTTCCTGGCCACCGTCACCCATGAGCTGCGCACCCCGATGAACGGCGTGATCGGCTCGTTGGAGCTGCTGCACACCCTGCCCATGAGCGCCGAGCAGGCCCAGTACCACCGCACGGCCGCCGGTTCCGCCCAGGACATGATGGCCATGGTCGACGACATCCTCATCCTCACCGAGCTGCAGGCCGGCCGCCTGCGCAACCACGGTGTGTCGTTCAGCCTGCGCCGCCTGCTCCAGGAGCTGCGTGCCGGTTACGCCGGGCAGGCACTGGCCAAGGGCTTGTACCTGACCCTGGATATCCCCGCCGACGTGCCCGACAGCCTGGTGGGCGATGCGCAGAAGCTCGCCCGCTGCCTGGCCTGCCTGGTGGACAACGGCCTCAAGTTCACCCACCAGGGCGGCGTGACCGTGCAGGTGCGTGGCCGGCGCATCGGGCCCGACCGGCTGGCGCTGAGCCTGACCGTCAGTGACAGCGGCATCGGTTTCGAAGACCTCGACCAGGCCGTGCTGTACCAGCGCTTCTTCCAGGTCGATGGTTCGATGACGCGGCGCTACGGCGGCCTGGGCATCGGCCTGTCGATCTGCCGCCAATTGGGCGAACTGGTTGGCGCGCAGCTGTCGCACGAGTCTACCCCGGGGTTGGGCAGCCGCTTCGAATTGAGCCTGGTCCTGACCGTGGCCCAGGTGCAGGTGACTTCCAGCCGGGCGGCGACGGGGCGCAGGCGTTACTGACGGGCGGGCAGGAAATGATCTGCTCATCGGCAGTTTTGTCACTTTGACTGTGCGGGCTGCGGTGCTTCACTGGGTTTTCCAGGCATGAGCGGATCCATGAGGCCCCCCGATGAACCTGCACCAGTTCGCCGAAACCCACGAAGTCACCAACCAGCCGCCGGCCCTCGACGGCGCCAACCTGTACCGCCTCGACCAGCCCTTGCAGGAATGGTCGCGGCGCTTCGGTGCCGGCTGGGCCGAGCCGCGGATCGATGCCTACGGGGCACTGGCCGGTGGCCCGCTGATGGCCGCCGGGTTCCTTGCCAATGCGCACAAACCCGAGTTCAGCAGCCACGACCGCTACGGCCACCGGGTGGATCTGGTGGAGTTCCATCCCGCCTACCACGAGCTGATGCGCACCGCGGTCGAGCATGGCCTGCCCTCGCTGCCCTGGGCCGAGCCGCGCGCGGGTGCCCATGTTGCGCGGGCCGCCATGACCTACCTGCACAGCCAGGCCGAAGCCGGAACCGGCTGCCCGCTGACCATGACTTTCGCCGCCGTGCCGGCGCTGCGGCTGCAGCCGGAGCTGGCCAGCTATTGGCTGCCGAAGATCCTCGCCCGCGAATACGACCCGCGCAATGTCGGCGACCGGCACAAGGCCGGGGTGACCATCGGCATGGCCATGACCGAGAAGCAGGGCGGTACCGATGTGCGCGCCAATACCACCCGCGCCTACCCGGTCGGCGCGCCAGGCCCGGGCCAGGCCTATGAGCTGGTGGGGCACAAGTGGTTCTGCTCGGCGCCCATGTGCGACGCCTTCCTCACCCTGGCCCAGACCGACAAGGGCCTGAGCTGCTTCCTGCTGCCGCGCCACCGCCCGGACGACCAGCGCAACCAGTTCTATATCCAGCGCCTGAAGAACAAGCTCGGCAACTGCTCCAATGCCTCCAGCGAGGTGGAGTTCCGTGGCGCCCTGGCGTGGATGATCGGCGAAGAGGGCCGCGGTGTGCCGACCATCATCGAGATGGTGGCCATGACCCGCTTCGATTGCATGGTCGGCTCCAGCGCGTTGATGCGCCAGGCGCTGACCCAGGCCGCCCATCACTGCGCCCACCGCAAGGTCGGCGGGCGGGTGTTGAGCGAGCAGCCGCTGATGCAGAACGTGCTCGCCGACCTGGCCCTGGAGAGTGAGGCGGCGCTGGCCCTGAGCCTGCGCATGGGCCAGGCCCTGGAGCAGCTCGACGACCCGCAGCAAGCGCATTTCGCCCGCCTGGTGACGGCCGTGGGCAAGTACTGGATCTGCAAGCGCGCGCCGGGGATGATCAACGAGGCTGCCGAATGCCTGGGCGGTGCGGGCTATGTCGAGGACAGCATCCTGCCGCGGCTGTACCGAGAGGCGCCGGTCAACTCGACCTGGGAAGGCTCCGGCAACGTGCAGTGCCTGGACGTGCTGCGGGCGCTGTCGAAGGAGCCGGGTGTGCTGGATGCGTTGTTCATCGAGCTGGGCGATGGCCATGGCGATCCGCGCCTGGCGGCGTTCATCGGCAACCTCAAAGGGGCGTTTGCCGATACCGGCGACATTCAGTACCGGGCTCGCCAGCTGACCGAAGATATTGCCGTGGCGTTGCAGGCCAAGCTGCTGCTCGAGGCCGGTAACGCGACGGTCAGCGATGCCTTCATCGCCAGCCGGCTGGGTGGCGGTGGCCGGGTCTATGGCGCATTGCCGCGTGGAGTGGATGTCGGGGCGCTGGTGGCCAGGGCGACGCCTGTCTGGGGCGGATAACGCCATCGCGGGGCAAGCCCGCTCCCCCGCCCAGTAACATGTTTTGCGTGGGAGCGGGCTTGCCCCGCGAAAGGCGTGTTTTTACCGGCGAACGCAGGCAAGATGGCTGTCATGCATGTCAGAAGACAGGAAGCCCAGCGTGAGCCAAGCGTTTGAAGTCGTTGATACCCCCGAACAGGCCGTCGACCGTCTGGCGGCCCTCCACGAGCAAGCCACCGGCGCCCTGAGCCAGGCCCTCAAGCGCTACCTCAAGGACCGTACCGAACCGGGCCAGGACGAGCGTGCGCTGTTCCGCTACCCGGCGCTGCGCCTGACCTACTTCAGCCAGGGCGAAGTCGCCGCCACCACCCGCGCCTACGCCAAGGTCCAGGTGGCCGGCACCTACAGCGTCACCGTCACCCAGCCCGCCGCCTTCCGTGGCTACCTGCTGGAGCAATTGCGGCCATTGATGCACGACTACACGGTGACCGTGGAAGTCGGCGTCAGCGAGCAGAACATCCCGTACCCCTACGTGGTCGACCAGGGCGACGAACTGGCCGGCAGCGGCATCACCGCCGCGCAGCTGGCGCGGGTGTTCCCCAGCACCGACCTGTCGGCCGCCACCGACAACATCGCCGATGGCCTGTACGACTGGGAAAGCGCCGAGACGCTGCCGCTGGCGTTGTTCGACGCGGCCCGTGTCGACTTCTCGCTGCGCCGCCTGGTGCACTACACCGGCAGCGACTGGCGGCACATGCAGCCGTGGATCCTGCTGACCAACTACCACCGCTACGTCGACCAGTTCATCAGCCACGGCCTTGAGCAGTTGCGCGAGGATCCACGCTTCGTGCGCATGGTCCTGCCGGGCAACGTGGTCATCGAAAAGGCCATGGACAACGGCGAGGCCCAGGCCCTGGTGGCCAGCGTGGTCTGGCACCGCTACCAGATGCCGGCCTATCACCTGATCGCCGCCGACGGCGATGGCGTCACCCTGGTCAATATCGGCGTCGGCCCTTCCAACGCCAAGAACATCACCGACCACCTGGCGGTGCTGCGCCCGCACTGCTGGCTGATGATCGGCCACTGCGGCGGCCTGCGTCAGTCGCAGACCATCGGCGACTACGTGCTGGCCCACGCCTACATGCGCCGTGACGGCATCCTCGACCGCGTGGTGCCGCCGAACATCCCGATCCCGGCCCTGGCCGAAGTGCAGCTGGCGCTGCAGGAAGCGGCGGCGCAGGTTACCGGCGAGCGTGGCGAGGAACTCAAGAAGCGCCTGCGCACCGGCACCGTGCTCACCTACGACGACCGCAACTGGGAGCTGCGCTGGGCCCAGGAACGCCCGCTGATCAACCTGTCGCGTGCCGTGGCGGTGGACATGGAAAGCGGCACCATCGCCGCCCAGGGCTACCGGCTGCGGGTGCCGTACGGCACCTTGCTGTGTGTATCCGACAAACCGCTGCACAGCGAGATCAAGCTGCCCGGCTCGGCCAACGCCTTCTACAACCGCGCGGTCAGCCAGCACCTGAAGATCGGCATCGCCGCCCTCGACCTGCTGCGTACCGAGCTCAACTCGCTGCACTCGCGTAAACTGCGCAGCTTCGATGAGCCGCCGTTCCGCTGAGGATCCATGCCCCTGCCACCCCGCAATACTCCGCGCCGCCCGGCGGCGCGGCCTTCCGGCCCACGTCGCCAGGCCAAGGCGCCGCCGGCCGAGCCGCGCCTGATCCTGTTCAACAAGCCGTTCGACGTGCTCACGCAGTTCAGCGACGGCGAAGGGCGGGCCACGCTCAAGGACTTCATCGACATCCCCGGCATCTACCCGGCCGGGCGCCTGGACCGCGACAGCGAAGGCTTGCTGCTGCTGACCAACGACGGACGCCTGCAGGCACGTATCGCCGACCCCAAGCACAAGCTGGCCAAGACCTACTGGGTGCAGGTGGAGGGCGAGCCGAGCGCGGAGCAGTTGCAGCGCCTGCGCGACGGCGTCGAGCTCAATGATGGCCCGACCTTGCCAGCCGAAGCCCGCTTGCTCGACGAGCCCACGCTATGGCCACGCAACCCACCGGTGCGCTTTCGCAAGAGCGTGCCGACGGCGTGGCTGGAACTGGTGATTCGTGAAGGGCGCAACCGCCAGGTGCGGCGCATGACGGCGGCGGTGGGCTTGCCGACCTTGCGGCTGGTGCGGGTGAGGATTGGTGACTGGACGATTGAAGGGCTGGAGCAGGGGACGTGGTGGGAAGTTCCGCCGAAGCTCTGGCTGTTATCGGGGGGCAAGCCCGCTCCCACGCGTACTGTACGACAGCTGTACACGTGGGAGCGGGCTTGCCCCGCGATAGGTCCCTAAACCCCTTCCAGAAACCCCACCACCACGCTCTTGATGATGAACGCCAGCACGCCCAGGCCCAGCACGAAGAACAGGATCAGCGTGCCGAAACGGCCAGCCTTGGATTTTTTCGCCAGGTCCCAGACGATGAAGCCCATGAAGGCGATCAGCACGGTGACGAGGACGATCATCATCCACTCTTCGAATACGGCGGGATCCATCGGTCAACTCCAGGCAGGATAAGAGCCCGATCATACGCCGGGCGCGCAGGGTTTCAACGCAGGTGGGTCAATGGCAGCTCGGTGCTGGCCAGCACCTGGTTGAGCACGAAGCTCGAACGCACGCTGGTCACGCCGTCGATGCGGGTCAGGCTGCCGAGCAGCAGCTTCTGGTAGTGGTCCATGTCCGGTACCACCACCTTGAGCTGATAGTCGGCGTCCATCCCGGTGACCAGGCTGCACTCCAGCACCTGCGGCAGGTTGCGGATCGCCGCCTCGAAGGTTTCGAAGCGCTCGGGGGTGTGGCGGTCCATGCCGATCAGCACATAGGCGGTCAGGCTCAGGCCGAGCTTCTTGCGGTCCAGCAGCGCCACCTGGCGCGAGATGTAGCCGTCGTCTTCGAGCTGCTTGACCCGGCGTGAGCAAGGGGAGGGCGACAGGCCGATGCGCTCGGCCAGTTCCTGGTTGGAGATGCGCGCGTCACGCTGCAATTCGGCAAGGATGCTCAGGTCATAGCGGTCGAGCTTGCTCATGAATAGGGCCTTTTCTGTTCAGATTGCGGCGAATTATCAATCCTGAGTGAAAAATTGCGCAAGCGGTATTTATCAGAGCAATCTTCGCAATCCTCTGCCCCCTCGACTCGCCTATCTTTATCACCAGAATCACTGCCCGGACATCAGTCCACGGCGAGCCGCCCCAGACGGGCGCTCGCGGCCAGCCCTCCAACCGGATCGGCACGGCCCCCGGGCTACGCACTGCCCAGAAGGCGGCGCGAGGTGAGCCGGCACCACAAGTGCCGAGCACGGACGACAATTCCCGAAGGGAGGCCGCAAGGCCTCCCTTTTTTATTGCGCCGGTTATTCTGCCCGCGCCCGGGCGCCGGCTCGCGGCCAAGGCGGTCGCTTTCCGCTATTTCATTAGCCGGCCTTGTGCGGCGCGTTAGACTGCCTGCTGTACAGGCAGGGGTCATTGACTGAGAGGAACAACATGAGGTCACGCATCTGGCAGTTGGCAGGTGTTGGTTTGCTGGGCATCGGTATCAGCCTGGGCGCCTTGGCCCAAGGGCCGGGAGACGGCCCGCAGGACCCCAATGGCGGGCGTGGCTCGCCGCTCAACTCGCGTGATGAAGTGCGCCAGACCCAGCCGCCACGCCAAGGGTATTACCAGGACATCCCGCGCCGGCATGACGACAATCGTCACTGGCAGGCCGGTGGCCCCGGTCAGCGACCAGGCGGCGACTGGTCGGGGCGGCCGGACGGCCATGGCGATGGTTGGGGCCCCGGGCCGCAGTATCGCCCCGGGCATAGCGTCGATCGCTTCCCGGACCGCTCCTGGCAAGTGCCCTACCGCGGCCAGGATTACTACTACTCCGGTGGCTACTGGTATCGCCCCCATGGCGGCGGCTACGTCGTGGTCAGGCCGCCTTACGGGGTGAGGGTCAGCTACTTGCCGCCCTATGCGCGCGAAGTATGGCTGGGCGGAGCGCTGTTCTTCCTGGTGGCCGACACCTATTACCAGTACCAGGCCAGTAGCGCCGAGTACGTGGTGGTCAACCCGCCCACGGTGGCGCCAGCGCCGCAACCGGCAGGTGGTTACGATGTGATCGCCTATCCCCTGTACGGCCAGGGCCCGGAGCAGCAGGAGCAGGACCGTTATCAGTGCCATCGCTGGGCCGTGAGCCAGAGCGGTTTCGACCCGGCAACCGCCAGCTATGCGCCACCGCCGAACGTGGCAGACAACTATCGACGGGCATTGGGCGCTTGCTTGAGCGGGCGGGGTTACAGCACCAACTGATGCCAAACTGTGGGAGCCGGCGATGCAGGCGCCGCACTTTTTGGGCACCGGCTTTGCCGGTGATCGCCGGCAAGCCGGCTCCCACAGGGTTATGCATTTCTTCAGAGCAGCGCGGTCAAGGTGGGAGCTGGCTTGCCAGCGATGAGGCCTATACCGGATCGGCATGCACGATCACATCGGCCCGTGGGTACCGCTCGCGGATCGCCTGGGAGGCCTGCACGCACAACCCATGGGCCTGATGCAGCGGCAGGTCACCCGGCAATTCCAGGTGCAGCTGCACGAACCAGTGGTTCCCCGACACCCGCGTGCGCAGGTCGTGCGCGCCCTTGACCCCAGGGATCGCCAGCACCGCTTCGAGCATGCGCTCGCCGATGTCGGCCGGCAGTTCCTGGTCCATCAGGATCGCCGTGCTCTCGCGGGCGATCTGCACCGCGCTCCACAGGATGTACAGGGCGATACCCAGGCCAAACAGCGCATCCAGCTGTGGCCAGCCCAGGCGCGCCAGCAGCAGGGCCAGCAAGATGCTGCCATTGAGCAGCAGGTCGGAGCGGTAGTGCAGCGAATCGGCGCGCACCGCGGTTGAACCGGTGATACGGATCACCCTGCGTTGCAACGCCAGCAGCGCCAGGGTCAGCACCAGCGATAGCAGCATCACCGCGATACCGGCCCCGGTGTCGCCCAGCGGCTGCGGCGACTGCAAGCGCTGCACGGCTTGCACCCCGATCAATACCGCACTGACCCCGATGAACAGCGCCTGCGCCATGCCGGCCAGGGCTTCGGCCTTGCCGTGGCCAAAACGGTGATCGTCGTCGGCCGGGCGCAACGCGTAGTGCACCGCGAGCAGGTTGAGGAAGGAGGCGACGGCATCCAGCGCCGAGTCGGTAAGCCCGGCCAGCAGGCTCACCGAGCCGCTCAGCCACCAGGCCACGGCCTTGCTCAGCACCAGGATGCTGGCCACCGCCAGGGATGCGCGGGTGGCTAGGCGCAGCAAGCGTTGGTGTTCGCTGGTCACGGTCATGCGCAGGGGTTCGTCCTTGCGGGTTTCAGGCTGCCGGTACCAGGCCGAGGGCCGCCAGTTGCTCGACGCTGCCGCGCTGCTGGATCAGCCGTGGGTCGTTCAGCGGCAGGCGCTGGCCCAGTTCGCTTTCGAGAATAGCCTGCAGCTTGATCCTGTCGACCTGGCCGTCGGCATTGATGGCGGGCTTGAGCTTGGCCGGGTCGACCTGCGCGGAGTAGCCGCCGGGGTAGTAGATGGCGCCCGTGGCGAAGTCGATGCCGAAGGCGATCAGGCCGGGGATGATGTAGAACAGCAGGCCGACGGCATCCAGCGCGGCGATCATCGGGTCGATCTTGCCTTCGATCTGGCCGCGACGGTCAGGGAAGAAAACCGTGCCGCAGGCCGTCAGTTGGGTCAGCAGGGTGGCGACAAGGGCGCCACCGATGACGCGGGAAGCGATGCGCATGTGAATCTCCGGTAAAGGTAACCACGACAAGGGGCGCGGCAGAGGCCGGCGCCTGAAGCTTAAGACCATGATAGGGCAGGCCAGGTTCGCCGTTATACTCGGGCGATTGTTCGAGGACCACCATGATTTCATTACCGATCGATGCCGTACTGCCTGACCTGCGCCTGGCCCTGGGTGGCCGCGACGAAGCCGTGCTCGAGGCGCCGCCCGGCGCCGGCAAGACTACCCGCGTGCCCCTGGCCCTGCTCGACGAACCCTGGCTGGCCGGGCAGACCATCCTCATGCTCGAACCCCGCCGCCTGGCCGCCCGCGCCGCCGCCGAGCGGCTGGCCAGCGAGCTGGGCGAGAAGGTCGGGGAAACGGTGGGCTATCGCATCCGCCTGGACAGCAAGGTTGGCCCCAACACCCGCATCGAAGTGGTCACCGAAGGCATTCTCACCCGCCGCTTGCAGAGCGACCCGGCGCTGGAGGGGGTGGGGCTGCTGATTTTCGACGAATTCCACGAACGCAGCCTCGACGCCGACCTGGCCCTGGCGCTGAGCCTCAATGGCCGCGTCTTGCTGCGTGACGAACTGCCGCTGAAGATCCTGCTGATGTCGGCCACCTTGGAGGGCGAGCGCCTGTCGCGGCTGCTGGATGACGCCCCGGTGGTCAGCAGCCAGGGCCGTATGCACCCGGTGGACATTCGTTGGAGCCGGCCCTTCCAGCCTGGCGAGTTCGTCGAACCGCGGGTGGTCGACTGTGTGCTGCAGGCGCTTGCCGATGAAGGCGGCAGCTTGCTGGTGTTCCTCCCCGGGCAGGCGGAGATCCGCCGGGTGCACCAGGCCTTGCAGGAGGCCCTGGGCGAGCGCCCCGGCATCCTGCTCTGCCCGCTGCACGGCGAGCTCGACCTGAATGCCCAGCGCGCCGCCATCGAACCGGCGCCCCAAGGCCAGCGCAAGGTGGTGCTGGCCACCAACATCGCCGAGACCAGCCTGACCATCGACGGCGTGCGCGTGGTGATCGATGCAGGCCTCGCACGGGTGCCGCGCTTCGACCCCGGCAGCGGCATGACCCGCCTCGACACCCAGCGCATCTCCCGTGCCAGCGCCACCCAGCGGGCCGGCCGTGCCGGGCGCCTGGAGCCAGGCGTGTGCTACCGCCTGTGGTCCGAGGCGCAGCATGACCAACTGGCGGCCCATGGCAGCGCCGAGATCCTCCAGGCCGACCTGGCCGGGCTGGCCCTGCAACTGGCGCGCTGGGGCGTACCGCCCGAACAGCTGAGCTGGCTCGACCAACCGCCCACTGCCGCCTTCGCCCAGGCCCAGGACCTGCTGGCGCGGCTCGGTGCCTTCAAGCCCGGCCAGCGCGAGCAGTTGAGCGCCCACGGCCAGGCCATGGCCGAGTTGCCGGCGCACCCGCGCATCGCCCACCTGCTGCTGCGCGGCCAGGACCTGGGGCTGGCCGACATGGCCTGCGACGTCGCGGCCTTGCTGGGCGAGCGTGACATCCTGCGCGGCGGCGGCGCCGACCTGCATTCGCGGCTGAGCGTGCTCAGTGGTGAAAGCAGAAGCTCACGCGGCGGCCAGGGCGGCGTGCAACGTGCCCGGCAACTGGCCCGGCAATACCGTGGGCAATTGCGTGGCAAACCCCGCACCCCAGTGGCAGATCCCGAGCATTCGCGCTGGCTCGGTGCCCTGCTGGCGCTGGCCTACCCCGACCGGGTCGCCCAGCAGCGTCGCGAAGGCGGCGCCGAATACCGCCTGGCCAATGGCCGTGCGGCGCTGTTCGGCGAAGCCGATGCGTTGATGAAATGCCCCTGGCTGGTGATCGCCGACCTCGGCAGCCGCCAGGGCCAGCGTGAGGAGCGCATTTACCTGGCTGCCGAATTCGAGCGGGCACTGTTCGATGATGTGCTTGCCGAGCAGGTCGAACAGCTCGACCTGCTCGACTGGGACGAACGCGAGCAGGTGCTGCGCGCCGAACGCCAGCGCAAAGTCGGCGAGCTGGTGCTCAGCCGCGAGCCGCTGCCCGGCCTTGCCGATGACGCCCGCGCCAGGGCCTTGCTCGGCCTGGTGCGGCGCAAAGGCCTGAACCTGCTGACATGGACCCCCGAACTGCGCCAGTGGCAGGCACGGGTTGCGCTGCTGCATCGACTGGACCTGGAGAAAGACGGCCAAAGCGAGTGGCCCGACCTGAGCGACGAAGCGCTGCTGGCCAGCCTGGAAGACTGGCTGCAACCGTACCTGGGCAAGGTCTCACGCCTGAGCCATTTCGCCGCGCTGGACCTGTCGTCGATCCTGCGTAACCTGCTGCCCTGGCCGTTGCCCCAGCGCCTGGACGAGCTGGCCCCGGCGCATCTGAGCGTGCCTTCGGGCTCGAACATCCGCCTGGACTACAGCGAACAGCCACCGATTCTTGCCGTGCGCCTGCAGGAGCTGTTCGGCCTGGCCGACACCCCACGCATCGCCGGTGGGCGCCTGCAGGTCAAGCTGCACCTGCTGTCACCGGCACGCCGGCCGGTGCAGGTCACCCAGGACCTGGCCAACTTCTGGCGGACCACCTATGCCGAGGTGAAGAAGGATTTGAAAGGGCGTTATCCCAAGCACTACTGGCCGGACAACCCGCTGGTGGCCGAGGCCACGGCGCGGGCCAAGCCCAGAGGCACCTGACGAGGCATGGCCGGCTGACCGGCGGGTGCCAAGGATGTCCCGGGCGCATCCTTACAAGGCACGTACGATCAGGTACTCGCACAGCTCGCCAGTTTGCACGGTGAGGCCAGCAACATCAGCACCATTGCCCGGCAGCGCCTTGACCTGATGACCCTGCTCGTCCCGGAGCAGGCATCTGACCCGGTCTTGTTGCCACTCGAGCGGTTGCACCTTCCAGTATCGTTGCGTACTGGCTCTTGGATAGAGACCGAGTCGCCCGTTGCTGTCGATGTCCAGATACCGTGCGCTGTCGCTGGCCAGCGACAGCGTGAAGTGAAGGCGCTCGGGCCCCCTGGAGTGAAAGCGGAACAGGAAGGCTTCGGCCGGGTCGGCACCCCCGGTCTGCAGCCAACCCGTATCACCGCGAACATTCACCCCGAAACTGAAGTCGTGGCGTGTGGCTTGCAGGTGGATGGGCGACCAACGCTGGTCTTGCCGTAGGTAGATCTGGCCGATGAAGGAATGGCCATCGGCCCAGGCGTTTGCGGTTTGCGGCATGCTCAAGCTGAGTTCTCCTGAATGTGCGCTGCGCCAGTCGAAGTTCCGGCCAGCGCGACGCACATTAGGCAGCAGGTGGGCAAAGGGGCAGCTTGAGCGGTTTCCTGGTCGTGTCGTGGTTCCTTGTGCCTGGTGATCAGGCACGGGCCAAGCTCAGGCCCCCGCTTCGCTCTCCAGCAGCATGAACAGGCGGTAAAGCACCACGGTGCTGAACAGCTGCAGGAAGCCGCTGAGGCTATCCAGGGCCAGTTGCACGCCTGGCTGCGGCTCGGGGAATACCGTCAGCAGCAAGCCATCGATCAGCCACAGCGGCGCCAGCACCGACAGCATGCACACCATGATGCGCATGAAGTGCCCGGTGGTCATGCGCGCGCTGGTGCGCATCGACTCGACCACTGGCAGGCCGCGCAGCACCAGCAGGTATTCGGCGAACACCAGGTTCACCATGATCCATACGCCCGGGAAGATGAACAGCATCAGGCCCGCCATGATCAGCAGCGAGCTGATCAGGATCAACAGCGCCAGCGCCGGCCACAGCTGCACGGCACGGGCGAACAGGTTGCGCTTGGCGATCAGGTTGCCGTTGCTGCGGGTGTCGAGGTAGAGGATCAGTGCCGCGCTGTACAGCGGGTAGAACAGCAAGCTGACCAACATGCCGTAGGCCGGCGAAGCCTTGTCGCCCAGTTGGTTGTAGAGCAGTTGGGTGCACAGGACCTCGAGCACCACCAACGGCAGGCACAGTTGAAGGATGCTCACCAGGTGGCGGCGGAAGAAGTACAGGGAGTCGCGCAGAACGCTCAGCGGATTCATCGGTCAACATCGCATGGCAGAAAAAGCAGGGCGTAACTTTAGCCCAGACCGCCCGTTTGCTGAAAAAAGTTTCATGGCCCAGGCGATTGAATCGCCCGGGCCGGCCCCCCATCTTTGAGCCTGTCCGATGCCCAGTTCAGCCCATGAGGTCGCTTGATGAACACTGAAGAACAAACCCTGATCGACGGCCTGTTCGGCCGCCTCAAGCAAGCCGAGGACCCCGCCCAACCGCGCGATGCCCAGGCCCAGGCGTGCATCGAACAGCACCTGCGCCAGCAGCCGGCGGCGCCGTATTACATGGCCCAGGCGATCCTGGTGCAGGAGGCTGCGATCAAGCGCCTGGACGAGCAGAACAAACAGCTCGAGGCCGAGCTCAAGCAGGCCCGTGCCCAGGTTGAAGCGACCCGTCCAAGCGCCGGCAATGGTGGCGGTGGTTTCCTGTCCAGCATCTTTGGTGCCGGTGCCCGCAGCCCGGAACCCCAGCGCTCGGTTGCGCCGCCGCCGTCCTCTGCCGGTGGCTGGCGCGAGCCTGCCCCGCAAGCCTACGCTCCACCTCAGCCACAGCAGGGCTTCGGCGCGGCGCCTGCGCCGGCACGCAGTGGCGCCAGCAGCTTCCTCGGCGGGGCGATGCAGACGGCCGCCGGCGTGGCCGGCGGCGTGCTGCTGGCCCAGGGCATCAGCAGCCTGTTCAATCATCACTCGCAGCCTGAAGAGGTGGTCGAGGTGATCAAGGAAGAACCCGCGCCGGCCAGCGACACCGGCGGTTGGAATGACCAGAGCGGCCAGCAGCAGGTGGCCGACAACGGTGGCTGGGGCAGTGACCAGGGTGGTTTTGCCGATACCGACTACGGCAGTGATGATGGTGGCTTCTTCTCGGACGACGACTACGTCTGAGGGCTCTGGCATACTCGCTGGCACTTGGGGGCGCGTTGCGCCCCTTTCGCAGGCAAGCCCGCTCCCACAGAAGGCCGCGCATAACCTGTGGGAGCGGGCTTGCCCGCGAAAGGGCTCTGCAACAGCCTCCTTCACGGATTCAGCGAGGTCACCACGCGTGAAGAAAATCGCCCTGTTCGCCGACGTGCAGAACCTCTATTACACGGTTCGCCAGGGCCACGGCTGCCATTTCAACTATGCCGCGCTGTGGGCCGACGTCTGCCGCGAAGGGGAGATTGTCGAAGCGGTGGCCTACGCCATCGACCGTGGCGACAGCAAGCAGCAACAGTTCCAGCAGATCCTGCGCAAACTCGGTTTCGAGGTGCGCCTCAAACCCTACATCCAGCGCGCCGATGGCTCGGCCAAGGGCGACTGGGACGTGGGTATCACCCTCGATGTGATCGAGGCCGCGGCGCGGGTCGATCAGGTGGTGCTGGCCTCCGGTGACGGGGATTTCGACCTGCTGCTGGAGCGGGCGATGCAGCGCCACGGCGTCGAAACCGTGGTCTATGGCGTGCCGGGGCTGACGGCGTTGTCGGTGATTCGCGCGGCCAGCCGCTATGTGCCGATCGAGGGCAAGCTGCTGCTGCGTCATTGAATGCCAATCGCGGGGCAAGCCCGCTCCCACACTGATCGCGGCAAGTTTTTAAATTGTGAACAAAACAGTTGCTCCCATGGTAATCGTGGGAGCGGGCTTGCCCCGCGATTGGCCATCTCATCCCTTCCTGCCATTGCCCTCCAGATGCCCCAGCGGCACCCGCCGCTCCACCGCGCTCGACAGAATGATCGAGGTCTTGCTGAAGCCCAACTGCGACACCCGGTTGATCAGCGCCTCCAGCTCCGCCATCGACGCCACCGCCGCCTGCATGATCACGCAAGGATCGCCCGTGACCCGGTGGCACTCGGTCAACTCAGGGATGCGCGCCAGGGCTTCATAGGCCTGCTGGTTGCCATGGCTGGCCAGGCGCAGTTCCATCACGCACTGGATCGGCAGGCCGATCTTTTCCAGATCGACCTTGGCCGTGTAGCCACTGATCACCCCGCTGGCCTCGAGCTTGGCGACCCGCTCGGCCACCGCCGGGGCCGACAGATTGACCTGGCGCGCCAGCTGCGCGTAAGTGGCCCGGCCGTCTTCCAGCAGGGCGGCGAGGAGCATGCGGTCGTATTTGTCCATGGCGATTCCTGGTGACTTTGCAATCGATGGTCAAGGCTGTGCATAACCATGCTTTGCAAAGTGTTTCGGTGATTTAAACGTGTTTTGTAACTTAAGTTTGCCCGTGGCCCTTTCTAAACTAAGCCACCCGTAAACGGATTTCGAGCCCCCCTGCCATGACTGCCTCCCGTCGCTTCCCCTTGCTGCTTGTCGGCGCCTTTCTTGCCCTGTACCTGGTCTGGGGCTCGACCTACCTGTTCATCCGCATCGGCGTGGAATCCTGGCCACCGCTGATGATGGCGGGCGTGCGCTTCGTGATTGCCGGCAGCCTGCTGTATGGCTTCCTGCGCTGGCGCGGGGCGCCGGCTCCCACCTGGGCGCAATGGCGTGCGGCCGGGGCGATCGGTTTTTTGCTGCTCAGCTGCGGCAACGGTGGCGTGACCCTGGCCGAGCACGCCGGGGTAGCCTCGGGCGTGGCCGCCCTGGCGGTGGCGACCGTGCCGCTGTTCACCCTGGTGTTCGGCCTGCTGTTCGGCCACCGCAATTCGCGCCTGGAATGGGCGGGCATCGCCCTCGGCCTGGTGGGCATCGGCATGCTCAACATGGGTTCGAACCTGCAAGCCAGCCCCATGGGCGCTGCGCTGATCCTGTTTGCCGCGGCGGCCTGGGCCTTCGGCTCGGTGTGGAGCAAGCAACTGCCGCTGCCCCAGGGCGCCATGGCCAGCGCCGCGGAAATGCTGGTGGGCGGTGCCGCGCTGCTGATCGGCAGCGCCCTCTGCGGCGAGCGCCTGACCCAGATGCCCACCGCCGCCGGTTGGGGCGCGCTGGCCTACCTGGTGCTGTTCGGCTCGATCCTCGCCTTCAGCGCTTACATGTACCTGCTCAAGCACGTGCGCCCGGCGGCGGCCACCAGCTATGCCTACGTCAACCCGGCGGTGGCGGTGTTGCTGGGGATCGTCTTTGCCGGCGAGCAGATCGGCGCCGAGGAGTGCCTGGCGATGGCGGTGATCATCGGCGCGGTGGTGCTGATCGGCCTGCCGCAGTGGCGCAAGGCGCCCGAGCAGCCGGCGCAGTTGAAAGAGCAGGCGTGCAAGTAAGGCAGGGTTTCGTGGGAGCGGGCTTGCCCCGCGATTGGCCATCGCGGGGCAAGTCGCATCGGCGCACCGCCGCTCCCACGATGAGTTCTTTGGGCCACCGCAGCGCTGGGGTAAACTTGCCGCCTTCGCTGAACCCCCTGACGGTATTGCCATGAATTTCGCCCAACTCGGCCTGATCGAACCGCTGCTGCGCACCCTGCAGACGCTGGACTACAGCACACCCACTCCGGTCCAGGCCAAGGCCATCCCCGCCGTGCTCGCTGGCCGCGACCTGATGGCCGCCGCCCAGACCGGCACCGGCAAGACCGCAGGCTTTGCCCTGCCGGTGCTGCAGCGCCTGGCCCTGGAAGGCGAGAAGGTCGCCAGCAACTCGATCCGCGCGCTGGTGCTGGTGCCCACCCGCGAACTGGCCGAGCAGGTCCACGCCAACGTGCGCGAATATGCCGAGAACCTGCCGCTGTCCACCTACGCGGTATACGGCGGTGTCAGCATCAACCCGCAGATGATGCGCCTGCGCCGTGGCGTCGACCTGCTGGTGGCCACCCCCGGCCGGTTGCTCGACCTGTTCCGCCAGAACGCCATCAAGTTCGGCCAGGTGCAGACCCTGGTACTCGACGAAGCCGACCGCATGCTCGACCTGGGCTTTGCCGAAGAGCTGCGCTCGGTGTACGCCGCGCTGCCGCGCAAGCGCCAGACCCTGCTGTTCTCGGCCACCTTCTCCGAGCAGATCCGCCTGCTCGCCGGCCTTGCCTTGAACGACCCGCTGAGCATCGAGGTCAGCCCGCGCAACGCCGCCGCCACCACCGTCAAGCAATGGCTGGTGCCGGTGGACAAGAAGCGCAAGGCCGACCTGTTCTGCCACCTGCTGCGCAAGCAGCGCTGGACCCAGGTGCTGGTGTTCGCCAAGACCCGCAACGGCGTGGACCAGCTGGTCGAGCGCCTGCTCGCCGAAGGCATCAACGCCGATGGCATCCACGGCGATCGCCCACAGGCCACCCGCCAGCGCGCGCTGGACAGCTTCAAGGCCCGTGAGGTCCAGGTGCTGGTGGCCACCGATGTCGCCGCGCGCGGCCTGGACATCGACGACCTGCCGCTGGTGGTCAACCTCGACCTGCCGATCGTGGCCGAAGACTACGTGCACCGCATCGGGCGCACCGGCCGTGCCGGTAACAAGGGCGAGGCGATCTCGCTGGTATGCGCTGACGAAGTGCAGATGCTCGCGTCGATCGAGACTTTGATTCGCCAGCAGTTGCCGCGCCATGAGGAGCCGGATTTCATCCCTGATCACCGGGTGCCGATGATCGATGCCAGTGGCCAGGTGGTGAAGAAACCTAAGAAGCCGAAGAAGCCGAAAGAGAACAGCGCCAAGCGTGGGCTGGGGCGTTGGATGGACAGCGACGAGGGCGGGGCCGCGGCGCCGGCGGTCAAGGCGGTGCGCAAGGTGCCGAGCTTTAACGGTGGGCCGCGCAAGCGTAAGCCATAAGCTGGCCTTCTGATGCCAGCAGGCTCGCTCAATTTGTAAAGCTGGCACGAGCCCAAAGCTGGCACGAGCCCTGTGGGAGTGGGTTTACCCGCGAACACGGGCGAAGCCCGTGCCATACACAGCGTTGAATTCTTCGCGGGTGAACCCGCTCCCACAGGGGGGGGCGGGTCAGCTTTGGAGTTTCAGCCAGTCTGCTGCTGCTCTACCCGCCCGTAGCCCGCTGGCAAAGCACGCCGTCAGCAGATACCCCCCAGTCGGCGCCTCCCAGTCCAGCATCTCGCCGGCGCAGAACACCCCGGGCATGGCCCGCAGCATCAACCCCTCATCCAGCGCCTCGAAGCGCACCCCACCGGCACTGCTGATCGCCTCATCCAGCGGCCGCGTGCGCACCAGCGTGATCGGCAGCGCCTTGATCGCTGCCGCCAGGCGCTCGGGGTCGGCAAAGGCCGCCTGATCGGTCAACTCACGCAGCAGCGCCGCCTTCACCCCCTCGATCCCCAACTGGCTGTGCAGGTGCTTGGCCATCGAGCGCGAGCCACGGGGCTTGGCCAGGGCCTGGGCGATCTTGTCCACAGGCCGGTCCGGCAGCAGGTCGAGCAGCAAGGTGCCACGCCCGTCGCGGTTGATCGCTTCGCGCACCGCCGCCGACCAGGCATATACCAGGCTGCCTTCAACGCCTTGCGCGGTGAGGATGAACTCACCTTTGCGCGGCACCGCGCCGGGCACGCTCAGGGCAATGTTCTTCAGCGGCGCGCCGGCGAACTTGCTTTGCAACAGTTCGCTCCAGCCCGCCACCTCGAAGCCACAGTTGCTCGCCTGCAGCGGCGAGATATCCACAGCCCGTTCGCCGAGCAACGGCACCCAGGCGCCGTCCGAACCCAGGCGTGCCCAGCTGCCGCCGCCGAGGGCGAGCACCACGGCGTCGGCCTGGAGCTGCAATTCCCCCTGTGGATAAGCGATCCGCAAGGCACCTTCGGCCGTCCAGCCCAGCCAGCGGTGGCGAGTGTGGATAACTACGCCGGCCTCGCGCAGGCGCTTGAGCCAGGCGCGCAGCAGTGGCGCAGCCTTCATGTCGCGGGGGAATACCCGGCCCGAGGTGCCGATGAAGGTTTCGATGCCCAGCCCGTGAATCCACTGGCGCAGGGCCTCGGCGTCGAAGTGGCGCAGCAGGCCGTCGAGCTCGCCTTGGCGCTCGGCGTAGCGCCCGACGAAGGCGGGGTAGGGCTCGGAATGGGTGATGTTCATGCCGCCAACCCCGGCCAGCAGGAACTTGCGGCCCACCGAAGGCATGGCGTCGAACACCTGCACCGCCACTCCGCGCCGAGCCAGTGCCTCGGCGGCCATCAGGCCGGCGGGGCCGCCACCGATCACGGCGACAAGGGGAGGGGAGGCAGGGCGAGGATCGTTCATGGTCGGCAGCAGGCTGTGGAAAAGAGCGCGCATTCTACCCCAGCCAGGCATAGGCACGTACTGTTCAAAAAATGATCAGTGTCTTGCAGGCCAGGCAGGCTAAGGGCTGGAGGTGCTTTCCCGCAGGTTATCCACAGCCGGTTCCACAGTCATTGTGAACAACCATGGCGCCTACCGCGTAGCGCTGATCAAAAAACGATCAAGACTTTGCAGGCCACGCAGGCAAAGGGCTGTAGGCGCTTTCCAGCAGGTTATCCACAAGCGGTTCCACAGTCATTGTGAACAACCCATGACACGCGCTGCGCTGTGGTGGAGGATGCCGTGGCGCCGGGCCAGGGCTTCGCGGTCCTTGCTGTAGCCGCCGCCGATCACCCCGACTACCGGGATATCGCGGCCCAGGCACTGGCGCAACACATGTTCGTCGCGGGCGGCCAGGCCTTGGTCGGTCAGTTGCAGGTAACCCAGGGCGTCGTCCTTGTGCACATCGACACCGGCGTCGTACAGCACAAGGTCAGGCTGGTACAGCGGCAGCAGGTAGTTGAGCGCGTCCTCGACCACCTTCAGGTACGCGCTGTCGTTCATGCCGCGGGGCAGGGGAATGTCCCAATCGCTTTTGGCCTTGCGGGCGGGGAAGTTCTGCTCGCAGTGCAGCGACACGGTGATCGCCTCGGGGGTGTCGTGCAGGATGCGCGCGGTGCCGTCGCCCTGGTGCACGTCGCAGTCGAAGATCAGCACCCGGTGCACGCGGCCGGCTTCCAGCAGGTAGCGGCTGATCACCGCCAGGTCGTTGAAGATGCAGAACCCGGCCGGGTGGTCGTAGTGGGCATGGTGGGTGCCGCCGGCCAGGTGGCAGGCGATGCCGTGCTGCAGGGCCATTTCGGCCGTGAGCAGCGAGCCGCCCACCGCGCGCACCGTGCGCCGCGCCAGCGCCTCGCTCCAGGGCAGGCCCAGGCGACGCTGGTCCTCGCGGGACAGCTCACCGTTCATGTAGCGCTCGATGTAGTCGCGGTCGTGGGCCAGGGCGAGGATGTCGTTGGGGCAGATCTCGGGGCGCAGCAGCGCCGCGTCGGTGGTCAGCCCGCTGTCGACCAGGTGGTCGCGCAGCAGGCGGAACTTGTCCATCGGGAAGCGATGGTCCGGCGGGAATTCAGGGCTGTAGTCGTCGTGGTAGATCAGCGGCAGGGGCATGGCGGTTTCGTGAGGTGGGCCTGTGCCGATCTTGCCAGTTTTGCGCAGGCCTTGTCGGCCTGATCGCGGGGCAAGTCGCATCGGCGCACCGCCGCTCCCACGCGATCAGGTCGAATCATTTACCTGAGGTTGCCAACACCCGCTGCCAGTCCGGCTCGTTCATGCGCCCGAGAATCCTGGCCTTGCCCTCGCCATTCACCGACACGAACAGCGCGCTGGCATAGCCGCTCTCGCGCTCCCCCCCGGCGACGCGTTGCTGGCGGGCGAAGTGGTCGATGCAGCCGTTGTGGGTGACCAGCACCAGGTTGTGACCGCTGCGCTTGCGTGCCAGGGCTTCGTCGGCGAACTGCTTGTCACAGGTTTCCAGCCAGTCCTGGGTGGCAGCGTCCTGGCCCAGCAGGAAGTGCGAGGTCTGCCGGGTGCGCAGCTTCGGGCTGCTGTACACGTCCGCCCCGGCCAGGCCCAGTTGCCGCAGGCCCTGGCCCACCCGGCCAGCCGCCTCGCTGCCGGCAACGGTGATACCGGTGGAGTCGTCCAGGCATGGCCCGGGGGCGCTGTCGCAGCGTTCGGCATGGCGGATCATTACCAGCACCGCGCCGTCTTTCCATTGCTGCAACAGGCCGCTTTCGCTCAACTGTTGCTCGTTGCCAAGGTCCACGATGTGCGTCCTCGTCGCCAGCCAGGTGCTTACGCCGGCCACGGCCATCAACAGGCCGATGGCGGCACTGATCAGCTTGCGCGAACGTCGGCGCTTGAGGCGGGCCGCAAGGGCAGGGTCGTGCAAGGTCGTGCTGGAAAGCATGTGTCACTCCGATGGCAGTGCGGCGTCGACTGTGGCCGCTGTAATGCCAGGCATTGTGCGAAGCGGCCTGTCGGAGGCCGGTGAAGTGGATGTGAAAAAAACATCCGGCAGCGGCGGCCTGGATGAAACTTCATTCGGCGGCCTACGCTGTAAACTGCCAGACCGCGATTCCGGAGCCCCCCGATGCCCCCCATCCTCGAACTGGAAAGCGCCCGCCTGGTGTTGCGCCAATGGCAGGACGACGACCTGCGTGAGTTCGCCGCGCTGTGCGCCGACCCCCAGGTGATGCGCTATTTCCCGGCACCGATGACGCGCCTGGAGGCCGCTGCGCTGATCGGCCGGGTGCGTGGCCATTTCAATGAATTCGGCTTTGGCCTGTGGGCGCTGGAGCGCAAGGACAGCGGCGCCTTCATCGGCATGACCGGGCTGCTCAACGTCAATTTCGAGGCCCCGTTCGGCCCGGCGGTGGAGATCGGCTGGCGCCTGGCCCGGCGCCACTGGGGGCTGGGGTTCGCCAGCGAGGCGGCCTGGACCTGCCTGCGCTGTGCTTTCGCCCAATTGCGCCTGGAGGAGGTGGTGTCGTTCACTACCGAGGGCAATCTGCCGTCGCAGAAAGTCATGCAGGCCATCGGCATGCAGCAGGACCTGGACGGCAGCTTCGAACACCCCCGCCTGCCCGCCGGCCACCCCCTGCGCCCCCACGTGCTGTACCGCATCGACCGGGCTCGATGGCAGGACACCCTGCGTGGCTGACGGGGATGCCCCTCGACGGGGGCGCCGACAAACCCTGTATCATTTGCCGGTATAACCGCGCCGTAATGCCTTGCCAGGAGAACCTTCCATGAGTCACGTACTGGACGACCTTGTCGACCTGTTGAGCCTAGAGTCCATCGAGGAGAACCTGTTCCGTGGCCGCAGCCAGGACCTGGGCTTCCGCCAGCTGTACGGCGGCCAGGTGCTCGGCCAGTCGCTGTCGGCGGCCAGCCAGACGGTCGAGGACGCCCGCCACGTGCATTCGCTGCACGGCTATTTCCTGCGCCCCGGTGACGCCAGCATGCCGGTGGTCTACTCGGTGGACCGCGTGCGTGACGGCGGCAGCTTCAGCACCCGGCGGGTGACGGCGATCCAGAAGGGCCAGCCGATCTTCACCTGCAGCGCGTCGTTCCAGTACGACGAAGAGGGCTTTGAACACCAGGTGCAGATGCCCGACGTGGTCGGCCCGGAGAACCTGCCCAGCGAAGTCGAACTGGCCAGCGCCATGGCCGACCAGCTGCCTGAGCGCATTCGCGACAAGGTGCTGTGCGCCAAGCCGATCGAAATCCGCCCGGTCACCGAGCGCGACCCGTTCAACCCCAAGCCGGGGGACCCGGTCAAGTACGCCTGGTTCCGCGCCGACGGCAACCTGGCGGACATCCCCGCGCTGCACAAGTACCTGCTGGCCTACGCCTCGGACTTCGGCCTGCTGACCACCGCGCTGCTGCCCCATGGCAAGTCGGTGTGGCAGAAAGACATGCAGATCGCCAGCCTCGACCACTCGCTGTGGTTCCACCGCAACCTGCGCGCCGACGAGTGGCTGCTGTACGCCACCGACAGCCCCTGGGCCGGCAATGCCCGTGGCTTCTGCCGTGGCAGCATCTTCAACCGCGCAGGCCAATTGGTGGCGTCGTCGACCCAGGAAGGCCTGATTCGTCACCGCAAGGACTGGGCATGAGCCTCGGCGATATCCGCCACTGGGTGTTCGACATGGACGGCACCCTGACCGTCGCGGTGCATGACTTTGCGGCCATTCGCGAGGCGCTCGACATCCCGGCCGAGCACGACATCCTCACCCACCTGGCGGCACTGCCGGCTGCGCAGGCGGCGGCCAAGCATGCCTGGTTGCTCGAGCACGAGCGCGACCTGGCGATTGCCTCGCAAGCCTCTGAAGGCGCGGTGGAGCTGGTGCGCGAACTGGCCGGGCGCGGTTGCCGCCTGGCGATCCTGACCCGCAACGCCCGCGAGCTGGCGCATGTCACCCTGGAAGCCATCGGCCTGGCCGACTGCTTCCCGATCGAGCATGTGCTTGGCCGCGACGAGGCGACGCCCAAGCCCGACCCGGACGGGTTGTTGCAGATTGCCCGGGCATGGGCGGTGGCACCGGGCGAGATGGTGATGGTCGGCGACTATCGCTTTGACCTGGATTGCGGGCGAGCCGCCGGCACCAGGACGGTGCTGGTCAACCTGCCGGACAACCCCTGGCCGGAGCTGGCCGACTGGCATGCGGCGGATTGCCGGGCGCTGAGGGCGTTGCTGGGCTGATGGCCCAATCGCGGGGCAAGCCCGCTCCCACGCATGTACTGAGAGGCGTGGGAGCGGGCTTGCCCCGCGATCGGTCAGACCTGTCTAAGCTGCTCTGCACCTTTATCCCAATGGAGACCCTGCGAATGAGCACCAAGGCGATCTACGTCCTCCCCGGCGGCGGCTACGACAAGGTCCAGGTCGGCACCTGCGAAGCCGCCGCGCCCACCCCCGGCGAAATCACCGTGCGCCTGCACGCCAGTTCCCTCAACTACCACGACTTCGCCGTGGTCAGCGGCATGTGGGGCCCGAGCGAGCGGCGCATTCCCATGGCCGATGGCGCCGGCGAGGTGATCGCGGTCGGTGCCGGGGTCACTGAGTTCAAGGTCGGTGATGCGGTGGTCAGCACCTTCTTCCCCGACTGGCTCGCCGGCCAGGCCCAGGTCGAAGGCTTCGCCAGCGTGCCCGGCGACGGTATCGACGGCTATGCCCGCGAGCAGGTGACCGCCCGCGCCACGTCCTTCACCCACGCCCCCAAAGGCTACAGCCATGCCGAGGCAGCCACCCTGACCACCGCCGGCCTTACCGCCTGGCGCGCGCTGATGAGCGACGACCACCTCAAGCCCGGCGACACGGTGCTGGTGCAGGGCACCGGCGGTGTTTCGATCTTCGCCCTGCAGTTCGCCAAGCTGGCCGGTGCCACGGTGATCGCCACTTCGTCCAGCGATGCCAAGCTCGAGCGGCTCAAGGCGCTGGGTGCTGACCACCTGATCAATTACAAGACCACCCCGGCGTGGGGCGAGCAGGTGCGTGCGCTCACTGACAACCGTGGTGTCGATCATGTGATCGAGGTGGGCGGCCCGGCCACGCTCGAGCAATCGATGATCGCTGCACGGATTGGGGGCCATGTGTCGCTGATCGGCATCCTCACTGGTGTGGCCGGGCAGTTGCCGCTGGTTCAGGCGCTGGTGCGGCAGATTCGCCTGCAAGGGGTGCTGGTGGGCTGCCGCGCGCAGCAGCAGGCGATGGTTCGCGCCATCGATGCCAATGGCTTGCGGCCGGTGGTGGATAAGCACTTTGAGTTGGAGCAGATCGTCGAGGCGTTCAGGTATCAGGAGAGCAACAAGCATTTCGGCAAGATTTGCTTGAGTTGGTGAGCCCTAGAGCAGGGCTTTGGGGCGTGGGCAGTTTGGGTATTCATCATGTGATCGCGTTTGGGCGACCAGGTGCATGGCGATAGATTTGCAGTGCCCTTGAGATCGAGCGCCGCCCGCGCGGCGCTTCGCGGGTAAACCCGCTCCCACAGTCTGTTTCGGGCCAGTCTCTCCTGTGGCATTACCTGGTCCGCCTTGTTGGTACGACGCGGTTTCAGTGTGGGCGTTACAGCCGCCCCACATGACTCAAGGTATGCACCAAGGCAGGCGCCGATACTTTCACAGGAATAATTGGCCCGAAACAAACTGTGGGAGCGGGTTTACCCGCGAAGCGCCGCGCGGGCGGCGCTCGATCTCACAGGCGCTGCAACTCTGTCGGCAAACACCAGCACCCCATCACTGCCCCCAACCCTTCATGCCCCACACACCCGAGGCAAATCGACGGTAACCAGCAACCCACCCCCCAACCGCGCCCCCAGCGTCAGCGAACCCCCATGGGCATTGGCGATACCGGCAGCAATGCTCAACCCCAGGCCATGCCCCCCACCACTGCGCGACGGGTCAACCTGATAAAACGGCTCCAGCACCTGGCCCAGGTGCTCGCTGGCGATACCCGGCCCACGGTCACCCACCTGGATACGCAAGCGTTCCGGGCTATCGTGCACCTCGATATCCACAGGCCCCGGCGCATGCCGGTGGGCGTTGTCCAGCAGGTTCTGCAGGCAGCGGCGCAGGCCGCTGGCATGGGCGTTGAGCGGGCGGGCCTGGCCGTGCAGGCGCAGCTCGCCACCGAGGTCTTCGAAGTCGGCCTGCAGGGCGCGCAGCAGCGCGTCGATAGCCACAGGCTCGCGGGCATTTTCCAGCTCGCCGCTGCGCAGAAAGTCCAGGCTGGCGGCCACCATGTCTTCCATCTGCTGCAGGTCAGCGCGAAAGCGCTGGCGCAGGTTTTCCTGCCCCAGCAGTTCGGTGCGCAGGCGCAGGCGGGTGATGGGCGTGCGCAGGTCGTGGGACACGGCGGCAAAGAAACGGGTGCGCTCGGCGATGCTGTCGATCAGCCGTTGCTGCATGGCGTTGAACGCCTGGGCCGCCTGGCGCACTTCCTGGGGGCCATCGAGGTTCAGCGGCGGGCGGTGGATGTCCTGGCCCAGGGCTTCGGCGGCGGCGGCCATCTGCCTGAGCGGGCGCAAGGCGATACGCACCGCGATCAAGGCCAGCAGCACCACCACCACGGTGCGCAGCAGGTAGATGCGGAACAGGAAATCGAACACCAGCGAGCCGATCGAGGCGCTGCGCCAACCCTGGTCTTCGGTGCTTTGCAGGTACAGCAACTGGCCGTCGGGCAGGGTCAGCTCGACAACGCTGCGCACACTGGCCGGCGCCCCGCGCATCAGCAGGCCGGCGCCACCGGGCTGGTTGTCGGGGGCAAGCAGTTGCAGGTGCAGCAGGCGCAGGGGCGCCGGCGCGCCGGTGCGTTCGCTGAGCAGCCGGCGCAGCAGTGCGTCCTGCTCGGGCGTGGCCGGTGCGAGCCCGGCCGGCGCTGCTGGCAACTGCTGCCAGCGCGACGACGCCATGCCTTCGAGCAACGCCGGCAACTGCGCCGGGCGCTCGCGGGCCACCTGCAACAGGTCGGCGAGGCGCCCGGCGAGCAGGCGCAGGGGGATCTCCAGCACCTGGGTCTGGCGCACTTCGTACCAGATGCTGCTGGTGAGCAGCTGCGAGGCGAGCATGCCACCGACCAGGATCAGCACCAGGCGGCCATGCAGCGAACGTGGCCAGCCGCGCTTCATTCGCTGGCCACGTCATTGACCGTGAGCATGTAGCCCTCGTTGCGCACGGTGCGGATCAGCGCCGGGTTGCGCGGGTGGTCACCCAGGTGCTGGCGCAGGCGGCTGACGCACACATCGATGCTGCGGTCGAAGGGTTCGCGCTCGCGGTCGAACACATGGTTGAGCAAAAAATCGCGGCTCAGGGCGCGGTTGGGGTGCTGCAGGAATAGCCGCAGCAAGCGGTAGTCGGAGCTGCCCAGGCTGACCACCAGGCCATCAGGCGAGCGCAGCTGGCGGGTGGCGGTGTCCAGGCGCCAGCCGGCGAAGCGCAGCTGGCTGGCTTCATCCACACGGGCGCGCTCGGGGAAGCTCTGGGTACGGCGCAGCACCACCTTGATCCGTGCCAGCAGCTCGCGTGGGTCGAACGGCTTGGCCAGGTAGTCGTCGGCGCCCATCTCCAGGCCGACGATGCGGTCCACCAGGGTGCCGCGGGCGGTCAGCATGATCACCGGGATATTGCTCTGCACCCGCAGCTCGCGGCACAGGGTCAGGCCGTCTTCGCCGGGCAGCATCAGGTCCAGCACCACCAGGTCGACCAGCCGCTCGGCCAGGCAGCGGCGCATGTCGCGGCCATGGGCCGCCACCGAAGTGCGCAGGCCGGCTTCCTCCAGGTAGAGGGACAGCAGCTGGCGGATCTCGGGGTCGTCATCGACGATCAGGATGTGGTCGGGCTTGGACATGGGCGGGCCTGTAGGTTGGAAGCGCAGGGCACCTTACACCGCGCTTGCTTCAGCGAATGTAACGGAATGTTTTGGGCGACCGAAGGCCTGCCGGGTCGTACATTTGCGCACACAAGATGGCGTGGGGCCGTCTTTAGAATTGCGCCACTCAAATGCGACTGATTTTCTTTAAGGACTTCACATGCCCCACGCATCCTCCCCACGCCTCCCGGCGACCCTGGCGCCGGCCTTCGGCCTGATGCTGGGCGCCTGCGCCTTGCCAGCCCTGGCCGATACGCTCGACCTGCCCGCCACCCGGGTGGATGGCAAGCAGGACCGCTACAAGGTCGACACGGTGACCTCGAGCAAGATCACCACGCCCTTGCTGGATGCGCCCCAGAGCATCAGCGTGGTGCCGCGCGCGGTGCTGGAGGAGCAGAACGCGCAGAGCCTGCAGGAGGTGTTGCGCAATGTGCCGGGCATCACCTTCATGTCGGGTGAGGGCAACCTGGGCTGGGGCGACCTGTTCTCCATTCGCGGTTTCGCCGCCGAGCAGAGCATGACCGTCGATGGCGTGCGCGACGCCGGCATGGCCAGCCGCAACGACACCTTCAACCTGGAGCAGGCCGAGGTCTACAAGGGCACCGGCTCCGTGGAGTCGGGCGTGTCGGCCGTGGGCGGCAGCGTCAACCTGGTCAGCAAGCGTGCGCACCTGGGCGATGCCGGCAAGCTCTCGGCAGGCATCGGCACAGACAACTACAAGCGCCTGACCGCCGACGTCAACCGCCAGCTCAATGACACCAGCGCCGTGCGCGTCAACCTGATGAAGCACTACAACGCGGTGGCCGAGCGCGACGAGGTGGACTACGACCGCTGGGGCCTGGCCACCTCGTTCGGTTTCGGCCTGGGCACCGACACCCGGCTATGGATCGACGCGTTCTACCAGAAAGACCGCAACACCCCCGATGGCGGTGTACCGATCCAGCGCGGCACCGATGGCAAGCGCATGCCGGGCGTCGACCGCGATGCCTGGTACGGCGATTCGAGCCTGTATACCCAGCGCAGCGAAACCCGCTCGCTGACCGGCCTGTTCGAGCACGACTTCAGCGACGACCTGACCCTGCGCAACCAGCTGCGCTGGCAGCAGACCGACAACTGGGCGGTGCTGTCGCCGGCCCGTTTCGTCGCCGCCAATGCCGATGGCAGCCGCACCTGCACTGGCCCTCGTTGCGCCAGCCTGGGCTATGTCGGGCTGGGGCCGCGCAGCTCGATCAACGGCATCCGCGCCTACACCGACTACGCCAACAGCGCCAGTGGCTACGGCTACCTGCGCGGCAGCGACTTCGGCCTGTCCAAGCGCTACGAGATCGTCGACAACCAGACCGACCTGCGCTTCAACCTCGACACCGGCGGCATTCACCACGAGGCCGTGACGGGTGTCGAGCTGTACCGCGAAACCTACGGCGGCCTGCACAAGAGCATGAAGGTGCCGGACGGTTCGATGTTCTTCAACCTGTCCGACCCGGCCCACAGCTTTGCCTCGACCCGCACCGACAAGGGCTACGACGACCCGCGCAGCGTAGTGAAGGACGCGGCCCTGTACGCCTCCGACACCCTCACCCTGGACCCGCAATGGCAACTGCTGCTGGCCCTGCGGTACGACCACTGGCAGGTCGACAGCGAGCGCTCCACCGGCAGCAGCAGTAGCCGCGACGATGCCTTCGGCGGGCGTGCCGGGGTGGTCTACAAGCCGCTGCCCAACGGCAGCATCTACCTGTCTTACAGCCAGGCCGCGCAGCCGTCGGCGGTGGGGGCCAGCACCAACAACCAGATCTACGGCGCGGCCAGCACCGAGGCCTACAAGCCGGCGGTGTCGAAAACCTACGAGCTGGGCACCAAGTGGGAACTGCTCGACGAGCGCCTGAACCTGACTGCCGCGCTGTTCCGCACCGAGCTCGAAGACAGCTGGGAATACAGCGAAGGCGAGACCTCGCCGGTGCGTGCGCTGCCGGCCAAGCGGGTCGATGGCATCGAGCTGGGCCTGCAAGGGCAGCTCACCCAGCGCTGGTCGGCCTATGCCGGTTTCGCCGCGATGAAGAGCCGCCAGACCAAGGGCGCCAACAAGGGCGAGGAAGCCAAGAACGTCCCCGACCTGACCGCCAACCTGTGGACCACCTACGACCTCACCGACCAGCTCAGCGTCAGCTACGGGGCCGACTACGTGGGCCGGCGCCGCTACAGCGACAACAAGTACGTCGGCGGGCTGAACAACAACAGCAGCTACGCCAATGGGCCGAGCGGGGTCTTCACGGTCTACACCCGCGACCATGAGAAGGCGCCGTCCTACTGGTTGCACAGCCTGGCGGCGCGCTACAAGGTCGACCGCCAGACCACGCTCAACCTGAACGTGTCGAACCTGTTCAACACCTTCTACTACAGCCGCGTCGGCGCTTCGCTCGACGGCTTCCAGCTGTACGGCGTGCCGGGGGCCGGGCGCACCCTGACCGCCAGCGTGGATTACAGCTTCTGATGCTGGTGCAGATCGAAAACCTGTTCAGCGCCGACGAACTGAGCGAACTGCGCCAGCAATTGCTGGCGCAGCCCTGGGTCGATGGCAAGGCCACGGCCGGCGTGCAGTCGGCCCAGGCCAAGCACAACCGCCAGCTGGACGAGGACGACCCGGTCGCCCGCCAGCTGGGCGGGCTGATCCTGCAGCGGCTGTCGGACAACCCGCTGTTCATGTCCGCGGCCCTGCCCAAGCGCATCTACCCGCCGCTGTTCAATCGCTACGCGGCGGGCGAGGGGTTCGGCTTTCACATCGACAACGCCATCCGCGGCATCAAGGGCGTGCGCGAGCGGGTGCGTACCGACCTGTCGGCGACCTTGTTCCTGGCTGAACCGGACAGCTATGACGGCGGTGAACTGGTGATCCGCGACACCTTCGGCGAGCGCCAGGTCAAGCTGCCGGCCGGGCACCTGGTGCTGTACCCGGGCAGCAGTGTGCACCGGGTAGAACCTGTGACCCGGGGCGAGCGCCTGGCGGCGTTTTTCTGGATCGAAAGCCTGGTGCGCGAGGACAGCCAGCGCAGCCTGCTGCTGGACATGGACGTGGCGATCCAGCGCCTGACGGCACAACAGGCCGACGCCGGTTCGTTGCTGGAACTGACCGGCGTGTACCACAACCTGCTCCGTCGCTGGGGCGACACCTGACCTTGGGAGGTCACCCATGTTTCAAACATCTTCCTGGCGGCGCCTGCTGGCGCTGCCCTTGATGCTCGGTGCCTGGCTTGGCCTGGCGCAACCGGCCAGCGCGGTGCAGGTCACCGATGTGCTCGGGCGCACGGTCACGGTCGCGCAAACGCCGCAGCGTATCGTGCTCGGCGAAGGCCGGCTGTTCTTCGCCCTGGCCTTGCTTGATCGCGACAACCCCTTCGGGCGGGTGGTCGGCTGGCAGAACGACATGCGCCTGCTCGACCCGCACACCTATGAGACGTATGCCCAGCGCTATCCGCAAATCGCCAAACTGCCGTTGATCGGCCAGGCCTCGGAGCAGAGCGTCAGCGCCGAGCAGATCCTGGCCTTGAAGCCGGACCTGGCGGTGTTCAGCATCGCCGGTGAGGGCCCGACCCAGCACAGCCCGGTGGCCGACCTGCTGGCCAAGGCCGGGGTGCCGGTAGTGTTCATCGACTTTCGCGTGCACCCGATCGAGAACACCCGGGTCAGCCTGCGTGCGCTCGGCACGTTGCTCGACCGTGAGCAGCAGGCCGAGCAATACCTGAGCCTGTATGACCGGCACCTGAAGCAGGTCACCGACGCGGTGGTCGGGCTGCCCGACAGCCTGCGACCGAAGGTGTTCCTCGAACTGCTGGCCGGGGTCTGGCAGGCGCCGGGGCACACCACAGGCAAGAGTGGGCTGGGCAGCCTGGTGGCGGCCGTCGGCGGGCATAACATCGGTGCCGATGTGGTGCCTGGCGCATTGGGCGACGTGAGTGTCGAGTACGTGTTGCAGGCCGACCCCGACGTGTACATCGCTACCGGCAACCGTGCACCGGGTGTGCTGCTGGGGGCCGGCGTGGCCACCGACACAGCGCGCCAGAGCCTGGCGCACATCGCTGCTCGGCCCGAGTTCGCGCCGCTGCGGCCGATCCAGGCCGGGCAGGCTCATGGCTTGTGGCATGACTTCTACAACTCACCGTTCAACATCCTCGCCATCGAGGCCATGGCGCGCTGGATTCACCCCGAGCGCTTCAAGGACCTCGACCCGCAGGCCACCCTGGCCGAGATCAATCGCCTGTTGAACATCGGCCTGGACGGCCAGTACTGGGTCGACGCCCGGTGACCGCGCTGGCGCCGGATGGCGCAGCCCTGGCGGCCGGGCGCTACCGGCGCCTGCTGTGGCGGCGCAGCGGGTTGGTGCTGGGCTTAGCGGCGCTGTTGCTGCTGTCGGTGTTGCTGGACCTGGCCAGTGGTGCCTCGGGCATGGGCCTGGGGCAACTGCTGCACGGGCTGCTCGACCCCGCGACCCTGAGCGGCACCGAGCGGGTGATCATCTGGAACGTGCGCCTGCCCTATTCGCTGATGGCGGTGTTGGTGGGGGCCGCGTTGGCCCTGGCCGGGGCCGAGATGCAGGCGATCCTCGACAACCCGCTGGCCAGCCCGTTCACCCTGGGCGTGTCGTCGGCGGCGGCACTGGGCGCGTCGCTGGCCATCGCCTATCCGCTGGGCGTGGCCTGGCTGGCGCCGGGCGTGCAGGTGACGCTGATGGCGTTCGTCTTCGCCTGCCTATCGGTGGTGTTGCTGCAGGCCATGGCGCGGCTGCGCGGCGCCGGCGTCGAGAGCCTGGTGCTGTTCGGCATTGCCCTGGTGTTCAGCTGCAATGCGCTGGTGTCGCTGCTGCAACTGCTGGCGACCGAGGACGTGCTGCAGCAACTGGTGTTCTGGACCTTGGGCAGCGTGGCCCGGGCCGACTGGCAGAAGCTCGGCATCCTTGCCTTGGTGCTGGCCACGTTGTTGCCTTTCTCGCTGCGCGCAGCGCCGGCCATGACCCTGCTGCGCATGGGCGAGGAGCGGGCGCGCAGCTTTGGTGTCGACACCCGGCGCCTGCGTTTCGCCTCGTTGGTGCGCATCAGCCTGCTGTCGGCCACTGCTGTGGCGTTCGTCGGCACCATCGGTTTCGTCGGCCTGGTGGGGCCGCATATCGCCCGTTTGCTGGTGGGCGAGGATCAGCGCTTCCTGCTGCCGGCGAGCGCGCTGGTGGGGGCACTGCTGCTGTCGCTGTCGTCGATTGCCAGCAAGCTGATCCTGCCCGGGGTGATCGTGCCGGTGGGCATCGTTACCGCGCTGGTGGGGGTGCCGGTGTTCGTGGTGCTGGTGTTCCGCCGGGGGAGAAACCTGTGAGCCTGTTGATCGATCAATTGTCGGTGGCGTATGGCGCACGGCAGGTACTGCATCAGGTGACCTTGCCTGAGTTGCCGGCCGGCAGCCTGGTGGCGCTCGTGGGGCCGAACGGCGCGGGCAAGTCGACCTTGCTGCGGGCGTTGGCGGGGCTTGAACCCATGCAGGGTTCGCTGACGCTGGACGGTGATCAGGTGACCCGGCTGGGCGTTGCCGAGCGCTCGCGGCGGCTGGCCTATATGCCCCAGCAACTGCCCCCGGGGATTGCCCTGGGGGTGCTGGAAAGCATCATCGTCGGTTTGCGCGTGGGCGGGGCCGACAACCCGCTGGGTACGGCGTTCGAGGCGCTGCGCCGGTTGGGTATCGAGCACCTGGCCGAGCAGCCGTTGGCCAGCCTGTCCGGGGGGCAGCGGCAACTGGTGGCGCTGGCCCAACTGCTGGCGCGCAATCCTCGGGTGTTGCTGCTGGACGAGCCTACCAGCGCGCTGGACCTGCATTACCAGTTGCGGGTGATGGATGCGGTGCGTGAGCGGGTTGTCGCCCATCGCTTGCTGGCAGTGGCGGTGCTGCACGACATCAACCTGGCGGCCAGCCATGCCGACTGGCTGGTGGTGCTCAGTGCGGGCCGGGTGGTGGCCAGCGGTACACCGGAGCAGGTGCTGGTGCCGGGGTTGCTGGCCGAGGTGTATGGCGTCGAGGCGCGGGTGGAGCGCTGCTCGCGGGGGCGTTTGCAGGTGCTGGTGGATCGGGCGTTGGGGTGAGCTTTGCGGGCCCTATCGCGGGGCAAGCCCGCTCCCACGACATGCTGTGAGCTGCCTCAAGGCAGCGTGGGAGCGGGCTTGCCCCGCGATA